>JBEDUS010000070.1:0-3152 GCA_040414975.1 Candidatus Udaeobacter sp. | reverse complement strand
TGAAACCGTTCGACGGGAAAGGGTCGAGCACGTTCGCATCGAGCCAACCAAGAAGTATTTCATCAACATGGGCAGTGTAGGACAACCGCGCGATGGAAACTGGCGCGCAGCGTACTGCGTTTACGATACGGAGAACAAGCTCGTCCAACAGTTTCGCGTAAAATATGATCTCGCGTCCGTACAAAAGAAGATCGCTGCTGCGGGTCTGCCGCGGCTCCTGGCCGAACGACTGGCGATCGGGCGTTGATGCCAGACCATTGAATATCTACAACTGACCATCCGCTCTCAGGGCTTTAACGCCTGGACGTTTTATCTGAACCCGAAATCTATTCTAATCATCAAGCGGGGTCCGCTCGGCAGCATCGTTCATACGCTTCCCGCAGTCGCGCTGGTTCGTGAAGCGCATCCGGACGCAGAGATTACATGGGTCATCAATCCGGAGCTCGCTCCCGTGCTTCGAGGAAATCCCGATGTAAAACATGTTCATCTGCTTCCGCGGGGCGAACTCCGAGGCCTTGGTGCGGCGCAAAGCTTACTGGCATGGCTAAAGAGGACCCGGGAACTGCGTCCCGATCTTGCGCTCGATTTCGACGGGCAGCCATACACTGCGCTTATCGCGAAAACTAGCGGCGCAAAAGAGGTCTGCGGGATGAGCAATACACGCACCGGAGCGGCCTGGTTCTACAACCGCGTCGCCCGAGCCAATCGCCGCGATCATCCTGTTGAGCGCTATCTAAAACTAGCGGAATGCACCGGCGCTGCCGTTGGTGAATCGATTCGTTGCTCGATCCCCAGTGGCGATCCGCTGCCGCGCTTCGATGCGCATCCGCCCTTCGTTCTTCTTCACCCTTTCGCCGCAGGGCAGGACAAATCGATATCAAACAAAGTGATTGAAGAATTTTGCCGCGCGCTTGCGCCAACTCGCGTGATAATTGTGGGGCAATCGCGCAGCGCGATTAACACCCCGGAAAATTGCGTGGATCTGACCAGGCAAACTTCACTGCTTCAGTTGATCTGGCTTATTCGCGTCGCCCGATTTGTGGTGAGCGTGGAAAGCGGTCCCATGCACGTCGCCGCCGCAGTGACCAAAAATCTGTTATCAATCCACACTTGGAGTGATCCGCGCCGCGTCGGGCCCTATAATCCTGACGCTTGGATTTGGAAGCATGGGCAACTCTTTCGCGCCGGCGACCCCGAGACTGTGAAGGTCCGGAAATATGGTCGTCGTTTCAAACGCAAAGACGTCGCATCGATGGTGGAGTTGATTCGCCCACTCGTTCCGATTGACCCGATGGTCGCTTAACCTCTCCCGGCGTCGGCCGCTACCCAGGTTGACTCGCAGCAGCCTGAATTCGTTGCTTTAGAACGAATTCGGCAAGGGCCAAATCTCGAGGATAAGTGATTTTGAAATTCAAGTCTTTGTTTGGAACCAGAATGACCTTGCGACCGAGCCGTTCAATTGCTGAAACCTCGTCAGTAACCGAGGCATTCTCCGCGTAGACAGCTCTATAGGCGTCCTCGATCAACTGTCGTTCGAACACCTGCGGTGTCTGCATGGCATAGAGCTGATGTCGATCCACCGGGCCGGTAACAAAAAATTCGGTGTCAGCATGTTTTAGCGTGTCACTGATCGGCTCAGCCAGGCTCGCAGCGGCGTGCGCTCTGCATTGTTCGAAGACGCGCTCGATTTGTTCGGCCGTGATCAATGGGCGAGCAGCATCGTGAACAGCGACATATTTTGCATCGGCCTTGAGGTGATCCAAGCCGGCGCAAACGGAATCCTGACGATGTTTCCCACCCGGAATGATCGACCGGACCTTTTTGAAATTTTCATCGCGGACGATTGCTTTGATCTCATCAAGCCGATCTTTTCGTGCGACAACAATTACGTCGCCGACACATTCGGCACGCTCGAATGCCTTGATGGTATGTGCGATGACTGGTCTGCCGGCAATCGTCACAAGTAATTTGTCGAAACCCATGCGTCGACTGTCACCGGCGGCGACGATAATGGCGCTAAGCATCGTTAAAGCGTTAAGCTGTTGAAGCGGTTGCGATTGTCCACGTTCGAACGCTTTAACGCTTCAACGGATCACGAAAGTTGCTTTTGCACTTCGGCGCTCAGCGCTTTGCCGTCAACGCGGCCGGCTACTTTCGCCTGCAGCGCTTTCATCACCGCACCCATTTGGGCTCGCGAGGTGGCTCCTGCTTCCGCAATTGTTTCGCGCACAACCTTCGAAATTTCAGCGGCGCTCATCGGCTGCGGCAAATATTCGTTTAAGACTGAAAGCTCCTGTTTCTCTTTTTCTGCGAGTTCAGTGCGGCCGGCTTTCTCAAAACTCTCGATCGAGTCCTGGCGTTGTCTCGCCTGCTTGCGGATGACCTGTGCAGCCTCGGCGTCGTTCAGCTCAGCTTCCGCGGCTGATTTTGCAATCGCGGCGTATTTCAATGCAGACTTGAGCATTCGCAAAACGCCAAGCTTTGTCGCGTCCTTGGCGCGCATCGCGTCTTTCAGGTCTGAATCCACACGTTGTTGCAGTGTCATTTCCGGAGATTATGACAGCGAGAGGCCATTGTCGAGGTAGCGCCAGAGCAGGACACACGGTGAAGCTGTAGTCGCCGACCTCCGGGCGGCGCGACGAGTGCTTTGCGTAAAACATCGACGCCGCGTTTCGCAGAGCAAAACGGCTACAGTAACTCAGCGCACTTACGCACGGATTCCACATCGCTAACCGACATCACCTCCACGTCCTTTCGAGTGCGTCGCAATAATCCTGCCAGCACGCCGCCTGGTCCCACTTCAATAAAGAAATTGCACCCAAGCTGCCCAAGCCGGTGCATGCAATCGGCCCAGCGAACCGTTCCGGTCACTTGATCGCGAAGAGTTCGCCGGATTTCTTCGGGCGTTCTCACTTCTTCGCCGGTCACGTTACTAATCACGGGAAACCGGGGCACGTGGATTGGCACATGTGCCAAGACTTTCTCCAGTTTTTCATACGCGCTCTCCATCAGACGCGAGTGATATGCGCCCGCAACATTTAACATCGTGGCGCGGCGAATCCCGTACTCTTTAGCTACCCCGACAGCTGCCTCGACTTTTGCCAGTTCGCCCGAAATGACGATCTGGCCAGGTGCATTGATATTGGCAATAT
>JBEDUS010000069.1:0-20582 GCA_040414975.1 Candidatus Udaeobacter sp. | reverse complement strand
TCAAGTGTTGACTCAGAGCCGGTGAGTGTGGCCGCATGATCATCGAGCACTTTTCCAAAGCTCGTGTTGCCCTTGCTGGCGTCAGTGCGCTCCAAATCGCTTTTGAAGTCGCGCAGCTTGCGCTTTGCCAGTGCCAAGTCGTCTGTGTCGAGCTTGCGGCGGTAAAGCTTGCCGCGAAAGCGCACTCGTGCGAAATAGTGGCCGGACGGATTGTAGCGATAAAGACCATGCTCTCGTTTAATTCGTGTCCAAAGGTTGTTTGAGGTCATGAGAGATAACATCGAGTATCCTAAGACAGTGACAATTGGAATTTGTTGTCACTCGCAAAATAGTCATAATATTCTAAATCTCAGTTGTTTATCCAGCGTAGCTCAGTGGTAGAGCGGTCGGCTGTTAACCGATTGGTCGTAGGTTCGAATCCTACCGCTGGAGCCAATTTTTACCGACTCTAACGCGTGTTGATCCGGCTCGAACGGAGGCTAGGTTTCAATCGTACCGCCGAAGCCAAATATCTCGATGTGAATTTGAAATGTTCATAGGGCTATCAGTGAAGTGGTAAGCGAATAGGGAGAACACATTTCCAGCACAGGGATTGTAACCGTCCGAATCACACTGCTGTCTTTCTCAGGGGATCCAATGGCCATATGCGCGTTCTTTAAACGATTATTTGCCAACGGACTGGCCCGGCGTACGTCGCTTGCGCTTCTCATCATTGCGCTTTTTCTCAGCGGGATCCAGCTACGGCGCTGGGTCGGGGAAAGCACGAGACACGTGCGTTATCAGCACGATATCGTGAATGCTTTTTACTGGGGTAGCGAGACCATGAAAGAAGCGCGTCGATTGTCGCCCGACGAAGCTTCTGCTAATTCGTTGACCGGATTCTGGCGTGGTTACCTGGCGCTTTACGACCGGGTAAAACACAAGGCGTACGACAAGGACTATGGTCTCGACTACCCGCCCCTCCGGCTTCTCGTTATGGCGATTTGGGCAAGGGAGGTGCGCAGCCAATTCCCAGGCGTCGATGACGGACACCCCAAGCTGGTGAACCCCTTGCTAAAGATCAATCTCTTATGTGAACTGCTGTCCGCAGTCGCGATCTTCGTTCTGGTTCGCTTGTGTCTACAGCGACAGTCACGCGCAACGCAGGCGGACTCGCTTCGCAGTTTGCCGGTGCAACATCGCGCTTCAATCTGCGGCATTGCTGCGGCTAGCGTGGCGTGGCTTGAACCGTCAATGATTCTTGACGCGCACGGCTGGCCGCAATGGGACGTATGGATCCTCCCCTTCTATTTGTTCGCTGCGCTCGCAGCGTTGAGGAATCGCTGGTTCTTATGCGGTTGTCTGCTGGCAGCAGGTGCAATGTTCAAGGGGCAACTGTTATTCGTCGCGCCGTTTTTTGTTCTTTGGCCAGTGTGGCAAAAAAGATGGAACCGCGCGCTGCGTGTGCTAGCAGGGTTCATTGCGACGACAGCGTTGATCGCGTCGCCATGGCTTGTACGGACGCCTACGGCTTGTGTAACACTCATTGCCGTTACCGGGGCTGGCTCGTTTTTGATTCTGCAACGCAAATTGCCGCATCCAAGTGTGTGGATCAGCGCTACTGCTGGATGCGCCGTATTTGTGATTGCTATCTTCACTGGTGGAAGCTTCGCGTGGCTGAAAGTCGGTTTCCTATATGGCAGCGAGCATTACCCATACCTCGTTATCAGTTCGTGCTACAACCTTGCGTCACTTCTCTCCAAGCTCGGCTGGTCATTGAAGGATCCATTCTGGTCGGGTCATCTTGGATCTCTGGATTTTCATCTCACGCTGCAATGGACCCTGCGCCTGATGTACCTTGGCGCACTCGTACTATGCGCGTATGGGGCAGCGCGACAGGTTCGCGATCGCGATCCTCGCGTCCTGATCGCGCTCACTGCTCCGTGGCTGCTGATGTTTGCGCTGCTGGGTCAGATGCACGAGCGCTACCTCATGTGGGGCGCAGTGGTTAGCGCTGTCGCCTTGGGGGTCAGTCTCCGGTTGAGCATGATTCATTTCATTATTTCAGCGGCGAGCACAGCGATGATCGTGCATGTAATGCTGATCGATAAGAAGCTTGAACCAACACTCTGGGCGATTGATCTACTTAAACACATCCGCGGTTATGCATCCGTTCTGGTGCTGTCGTGCGTGGCTGTTTATATGTGGAACACGCTTTCAACGCGGCTGCCGGTTTTTCAAAGTCGAACGGCTCGCTCAGCAAGGGCGCCTTCGCTCCCGTTGGCACGAGACCCCGAGAAAGCCTAGAACCCAGCCGCCTTGCTGTGTCGAGACGCACTAGCGTAGTTGCCTGGCGCGGTGACACAGCCCCCTGGCTACATTCGGCTGCGCACAAAAACGAAGTACAACACCAGCACGAGCGCGAGCGCGTAAGTCAGCCAGCTAATTTCGCGACCGCGGCCGCTGCATGCCTTAATGATAGCGTAGCTGATGAACCCAAGTGCGAGGCCATCGGCAATTGAATACGATAGCGGAATGCAAATGATGATCAGGAACGCGGGAATCGATTCGGTGTAGTCCTTCCATTCAATCTTGACGACATTTTGCATCATCATTGCTCCGACGATCGTGAGCGCAGGCGCGGTGATCGGCGGATATCCACCAATCATTGCAATCAGCGGACTAAAAAACAGCGCGAACAAAAAGAGAGCCGCGACGACGAGGCCGGTCAGTCCGGTTCGTCCTCCAGCTTCGACGCCGGCGGCGCTTTCGACAAAACTCGTGACCGTGCTCGTACCCAGCGCAGCGCCCGCGACTGTGCCGATCGCATCGGAAACCATCGCCTGCTTCGCGCGGGGCAACCTATTGTCGCGCATGAAACCCGCCTGCTCACACACGCCGATCAACGTGCCGATGGCATCAAAGGTCAGCATGAAGAGAAAGATAAAAACAAACGGCAACATCTTTGCCGTGAGCGCGTGTGCGACATCCATTTTCATAAATGTCGGGCCAAGCGATGGCGGCAACGCAATCAATTTTTTTGCGAATTCGAAGCGCGTATTGAGCATCGACACAGTTACGTCATGTGTGCTGCAGAAACGGCGGCAGGCATTTGTGGCAACGCCACCTTGAGCAGGCAGGCTAGCGCTGTGGCGACGACGATGCCCCAGAGGATCGAGCCATGCACGCGGCGCGCATGCAAGACCGCTGAGGTGAGCAAACCGACGAAAAACACGATCGAATCCGGAGATGCAAAATGAGTGTTCAACTTCACAGCTGAAGCCGGGTCTTTGATAATGATCCCGGCCTGCTGCAATCCGATAAACGCAATGAAAAGCCCAATGCCAGTGGCGATTCCGTTTTTCATGCTTGGGCTGACAAAATTGAAAATCAGCTCCCGCAATCCAATCAGCGAGAGAATCAAGAATAGAACGCCGGAGACAAACACCACGCCCAGCGCCACCTGCCATCCGTTGGTGAATCCGACAGCCGCCGCGGCCGGAAGTGCTGAAAAAACAAAGAAGAAATTTTCACCCATCCCCGGTGCTTGGGCCATGGGATAACGAGCATAGACCGCCATGATCACTGTGGCCAGGGCAGCGGAGAGGCATGTCGCTGTCGTAACTGCTCCGAAATCGATGCCTGTATCCATGCCGAACATTTTCCCAGAGAGCACTGACGGCTGAACGAAAATGATGTAAGCCATCGCGAGAAAAGTCGTTAGGCCGGCCAGTGCCTCTGTGCGCACACTGGTCTTGTTCTCGGAGAGTTTGAACAGGCGCTCGATCATCGGACGAGTTCCGTGCGCCAATACTACTGAGCCAGTCAACGGTTCTACGATCTGAGCCGAGCGCTACTCAAAAAACTCTGGCAAGTGATATAACCGGAACATTACTCCGCGTTAACTCTCCACACGATGAATTGAGCCCGCGTAAATTCGATTTTTACGTTTGGATAAACTTGCTGAATCACAGGAAAATCACACTGAACCGAAACGCCAACGACCGGAGGGCGTGGCGGGGTCCGACGAAGCTCGTCAACCGTTAGCTTTTCAACTGGGAATCGAAGGTTCCCATGAAAAAGATAAAACGAATCGAAAAGTAAATCGCTCCCGCCCTGCGCAGCCTTGATAAGAACCGTCTTTATATCTTCTCGCTGCAGGGCGCCGAGTTCTTCAGCGACGCGTTTTTCGTCAGCGACATTCTTTTCGCCCACATGGAGTTGCAGTCTGCGATCAACAATTTTGACCGAGATGTTTCGTTGCCGGAAATACAGTTGAATTTCCGCCTGAGTAATGCCGGCAGTCAATATTAGCGCTATCAGTATCGCCGCTCCGATGCGAACCGATGATGGGTTTTCCAGAAGACGATGTAAAACAACTGCAAGAAGAAGGCACAAACTGGGAATGATCGGTACCGCGTACCGAATCGATCGAAAATTGAAAAGCACCGCCAGGATAGTCAGTGCGATGCAGAGAATTGCTATTTCCTTCGCCGCGGCGGGAAATCTTTGCTTCCTCCAAAACAAAACTGCGAAAGGTGCGATGAAGGCAAACAGGCCGCCAACAATCCACGCTGTGACACACAGACGATATGGAATTTCCAAATAGGGGCGTTTTCCAAGGTAATCAGGCCCGAGCCACACGGTTACTTCTTGATGAAATACGCTCTTTACAGGCATCTGGTACTTAATCACCTGAAGCAGCGGCCAGGCGGTAGTTGCAGCAATTGCCAGGATAACGCTCATGACTAGCCAGCCGCTTGAAAGCGATTTCTCTCGGAGCTCGGAAGTCGAGCTTAATCGAATGATTACAATCAAAAGCCAGATGAGAAAGATCAGAGGAATTTTTTGCAGGCTACCGAGCCAGCACGCCACGGCTACCCCAAGCCACCATGCAGGATGTTTGCGAGCGAGCTGCGCAAAAACAATTGCGATTGTGGCATAAAATACGAGACCAAGATCGAGAAGACCGCGGCCTGCCTCAGAAGTAAATAGTGGACAGGACACCAAAATCACAGCGGTAAGTGGCATCAGCGATGGACGCATGGGATCGATCAGAAAGGCGAGCCACACCGTGACGACCAGCGTTAAGACTCCGTACGTTGCTGGCCAGATGCGGACTGCCAGCGTGCGATTCTCGAAGCGTGGCAACGTCAGCGTTGTGAGCCAGTACTGCAAAGGCGGCTTTTGAAATGATCGTTCGAAATTGAAATGGACGACCGATGGATTCGTTAAAAGCATCTCACGAGTGCGCTCCGCCGTTAGCAACTCATCCGTGTTAGCAAGAATTCCCTTGGGAATTTGAAAAGCGAGCCACCCTAGAAAGCAAACCGCGATAAGAGCTGTCAGAGTAATCGCCCGAGCGCGCTGCCTGCGATAAGCCAGCTCCGGGTCAGCAAAATTCACGCTAGCTATACTGCGGCCGCAGACCTATTGCCGTGCCAGCCGTCGGAACAAAAGCAAACCAAGTACGATGAAAAGAACATTTGGAAACCACACAAGCAAATCCGGGTGAGCATGCGGATTTTCACGCAGTGTGTCGCCTATGATGACAAACAAAAAATAGGTGGTGGCTACGATCAAACCCATGGCGAATCCAATTGAGGTCTCGCGACGATGCGCCGTGACACCAAGGGGCACTCCAATGATTGCGAATGCAACGCATGCGAATGGAAATGAAAACCGTTTATTTAATTCTGTCCGGCTGGCACTCTGTTCCCGTTTGTTCTCGCTTTTCAGTTGTTCGAGTAATTGCTCGATCGACAATGCGGAACGATATGGCCGTTTTTTCTCTTTCTCGTACAGCTCCTCGAGACTGATGGGCAGTGTACCTTCCACCATATTGATTCCGTCACGAATCTTTCGCAGGTTGGTCGGATCCTTCTCATCGCGCTCCTGGTAACGCGCCTGATACAGGTGCATGAGAATTTGCTTGTTCGCTAAATCGGCTTCAAGCATCCCGGTGCGCGCGTACGTCACCTTAATCGGCAGCGAGTTCTGGCCCAACTCGAACACGGTGATATTCTCAAGCTTGTTGCCCTCTTTTTTCCCCACATAAATTTTGCGCCCCGGAAATTGATCGATCACCTGGTCGCTGCCAAAGAGCGCCATTGGGTTCCTCGTAGCCAGATCGAAAATTGTGCCGCGCAATTTTTCCTGCGCCGCGGGCGCTGCCTGGACATTTAGCCAAACACAAATGGCGGTACAAATAAGCGCAATTCCACCGAGAGGAATACAAATACGCGAGATGCTCACGCCGTTACAGCGCAGTGCAATCAGTTCGTTGTCCGCGGAAAGCCGCCCGAAAACGAGCAGAATCGCAGTCAATAATCCCCACGGAATGGTAAAAATGAGTGAGAATGGCAGGACATAAGCGATAAACGCGATGAGGTATTCCATCGGCACGTCGTGATTTACCAGCAACGGAAGAAGCTTGCGGAAAATATTTCCGACAACGAGAACCAGACTCAGTACTGCGATCGCGAAAAGGACGTTGACCAGCAATTCACAGCTAATAAATCGATCGATCAGTTTCATTTCTCCTCGAGAGATTAGCACAACTCAGATTCCTCTTCATGACTGGATATAGAGGTCCTTTTTCAGAAACTCGTCCATCCAGTGATTGCTCGGACGCGTGCAGGCCGCATATGGTCGCGTGGATGCCATCCGAAAGCCGGGGCGGATTGGGCAATCGGGCGGCGATGCAATCTGAGTCGCGAATGCCCATCTTGAAGATCCACACCTTCCGAAACACATGCGGACGCGATCGGTTCGTCGCACTTTCGGATATCTTTCCTTGGAAATGAACAGGCTAAATACCTAGAGACCGATTCATTACATGTAGGGTATGAACTGACACGTCATTCAGGTTTTGGATGGCAGCTGCTTGTCTTGCTCAACGAGTTACAGCGGGGCTAACATTGCGCCAATACTCCTTGTTATATGGTGGGAAATTGGCCTTTGGCACCGAGCGCATCGATTTCAAGAACTTCCTTCATTGTGTTACAGTGCTCACCTGTCAGTTCCGAGGAGATCCTAGAATGTGTGGCATCTGCGGATACGTAGCCTTTCCCAAGCTGACGTCTCGGGAAGCCGCTCATATCCGAGTGAAGGCAATGCTCGGATCCTTGTCTCACCGCGGACCCGACGCCACCTGCCAGCTAGACACGGAGTCGGCGGTCCTAGGCGCCACCCGCCTAGCCATTCGTGGCCTCACCGAGCGGGTTAACCAACCGATAGTCGATCCGGAGAGCGGTGTGATAGCCGTCTGCAACGGCGAGATTGATAATCATCATGAATTGCGTCTGTGGTTGGCGGAACGGGGTCGCCCGGTACAGCATAAAGCGGATATCGCGGTGATCCCGGGGCTGTATCTCGAAGATGGCGAAGCGTTCGCCAAGCGGCTCGTCGGAGCCTTTGCGATTGCAGTGTGGGATCCACGCAACCGGCGGCTTACCCTATTACGCGATCGAGCCGGGGAGCGCCCGCTGTTTTATGCAAGGAACCAAGATGAAATCATTTTCGCCACTGAAATTGCCGCCCTTGTTACCCACGACCGCTTACCGGTTAACCTCGATCAAGAGGCGATGCGAAAATATCTTCAGTTCGGAATCTTTCTCTCACCGGAGACGCCGTTTTGTGAAATTCGGAAGGTCGCGCCCGGTGAATTGATTCAGTTCGAGATGGGCAGTGTACGCCGAAAATCCTACTGGCGCTGGCAGATCACGGAAACTTGCAAACGATCGCAATCACTCGACGCGTTCGATCAAACATTCCGCATCGCCGTCCATCGCCAGACCGATGTGGACGTCGACTTCGGCGTTTTCTTGAGTGGAGGTATTGATTCGTCGCTGGTTTCGGCCGTGGCCCGTTCACTGCACCCGAAGCGTCCATTGAAAGCCTATACCCTGCGTTTTGAAGAACGATCGTTCGATGAAGGCGGCTTTGCCGCGGAAGTGGCGAGACATTTGAAGATGGAGTTCGTGCCGGTTCGGATCAACCCCGATGACTTGCGGGATGGATTGAAGGCGCTCATTCGCATGGTAGGTGAACCCCTCGCCGACCCCGCATGGATTCCGACAACCTTGCTGGCCCGACGCGCTGGAAAAGAAATTAAAATGGCGCTCGTCGGGGAAGGCGCGGATGAATTGTTTGGCGGTTATCCGACTTACATTGGGGCGTGGGTTGCCGGACGCTTCCGACAACTGCCGGGTTGGGTTAAGTTTGCCATCCGCAGCGTCGTGGAAGCGCTCCCACCGAGCGAGAAGAAAGTGACGATTTCGTTCTTGCTCAAGCGTTTCGTCGAGGCTGCTGGCTGGAACGGCATGACGCGACACCGCTTCTGGGTTTCCAGTATCAACCCGGTGCTGCTGCGTCAACTGGGGGTGCAGGTGATAGATTTGGAACATGATAACGCTGGTGAACATTATAAGGCTGGTGGCGGTGATCTATTGGACCAAGCGCAACGGTGGGACTTGGAAACGTTGCTAGCTGAGGGATTGCTGACCAAAGCCGACCGCGCGAGCATGAGTTCGGCCTTAGAATTGCGTGCGCCATTTCTTGATGAAGGCGTAATGGAATTCGCCAAATCGCTGCGAATTGAGGACCGGGTGCGGGGGTTCAGGACAAAGGTTTTTCTGAAACGCTATGCTCGGCGTTACCTGCCTGATCAGATCGTAAACCGGCGCAAGCGCGGCCTCTCGGTGCCGATCGGTAGTTGGCTGCGCGGCCCTTTGAAAGAATGGGCGACCGCCACGTTGGAAAAAGGCCTTTTAGAACAAGTCGGGATCCACACATCGGCTGTCTTAGAATTAGTCGCTGAGCATTTTCAGCGCAAAGCCGACCATTCCCGTGCCCTTTGGACACTTCTGGTTCTGGCGGAATGGCTGGATTGGGTGGCAACGGAAACCGACTCCACTCAAACGGGCCGAGGCCACAACAACATTTTTGGTGATCCGCCGCGCAAACTCGTTGGACAGGCACGTTTGCGACCTGTTTGTAGCGGTTTACCTCAATCGACAATCAGTCATTCAGAAGAAAATAGATTTGGAAATGAGTGGTCGCCCGACCACAGTGTTTCGACCAGAAATCATCAACCAGCTGCGAGTGATTGAAGTCGTCCTTCACTCTTTGCGGCAATTGTGCCTTTCCGATGGTGACAAAGAGCGCTCGCGTTCCGTTCCCGACTGTATAACCCGGCCAGAGCGTGAACTGGCTTTGGCCATAAGCTTCGGGTTGTACATAGGCAAAAGGATGGCCTGGCAGATAGAATTGCATCATGCTGGCGGGTACGCGGTCGTTACCAATCAACAGGTTTGGGTGAGTCTGTTCACGAGCTTTCTGTACGTGTTGCGCAAAATCCAACCATCCTTCGGCCCGGCGCAACGGGTCATACTTCAAGGGCAGACAAAGAAAAAGTACAGCATGAAGGAAGAGTGTCGAAGCTAAACTCAGAACTAACGCGAACCATATTACCCAGCGCCACGTTCGATTCCGAACAATCAACTGCCTCCAAAAGACAACAAGCAGGATGATTCCGGTAATCAAGGAGGGAGCGATCCAGTTGGGTTCTCCTTTGTTGTTCAAGCCGAGAAAGAGATACATCACTTGGACCGGCAAGAATTGACTTAAGAGGTGCTTAACTCGCGCTTGCTGCCGTTGGAGCCGCCAGAGTTCAAAGGAGGCGACCACCATGCCGGCCATGATTAGCGGCGAGACAACTCCAAAAACCTCGCCCAGATATTGCAGGAATTCCCAAGGATGGATGCCGAAAGAGTGCTTAATACCACTGCGTTCATGGAGCGCCTGAAAATGGAGCCAGCCCGTTTGCGCATTCCACCAAAATATCGGAGATGAAATCACTCCAAACGCAAACAATGTTGCCAGACTTTGCTTGCTAAAGAGGAAATGCCTGTGTGGCCGCGACCAGCACAGGAACAACGCAACCCCAACTAACTGGACTACATTGATGAACTTTGCGAGAAAGCCCGCGCCGATGACTAGTCCAAGCAGCAGCCAGTAGCGTATTTTCCCGCTTTCGAACGCGTCCCATGCGAGATTGGCGCCCCACGCCCAGAAAAATACGCTCAAGGGATCTATCGTCATCAGAATGGATCCGACGGCGAACAGTGGAATTACTCCAGCGACGCCAACGCACCAAAGTGCGGTGCGGTCGTCGTACAATCGTTCGGCAAGACGAAACAACTGGAATGCAGTACCAAAGCTGAGCAGGATCGCGAAGAAGCGAACACCAAATACCGTGTCGCCGAAGAGGTGCGTACCTAGCGCGATGGTCCAGGCAACCAGGGGACCTTTGTCCCGGTAGGAGAGCGCAAAGTGTTTTGACCAGACCCAGAAGTATGCTTCGTCAGGAACGAGATCAATGCGTTGAGCGTACCAAAATCGAAAGAGAGTTATCAGGGCCAGACATAACAGAACGAGGCTGGCGGGACGCATACCCCAAACCAGCGTGCTTTTCGTCGCGGCTGCCCCCGTAGGAACAGTGGTCGAATTCATATCGGGAGATCGTTACCTATGCCGTGCTTTCTTTTGTTCGGATTTCCTCTCACTTCGATCACACCTATTTCGATAGACGCATCGGCGAAAAGCTAACTTATTCCACGACGTCCCCACTGTGATTGAACCTGCCGACTAAGTTGTCGCTTGCAAAGCCAAAGTGTCTTTAGTCACGAATCTTTTCATCTTTTCATAAAATGAATCACCATTTGAGGCCATTTAGAATGAAATAAGAGCAGATGACATTGCCCAGGGGTCCATCAACATACGCAAAGGGGAATTGCATTAAGGCACTTTAGATTCTGTTGATGCCGACGCGGCACCGCGTCGCGAGCCCGACAGTGCAATGCGCTCTTCCTACCAAAGTCTGGATAATTTGCTATCGTCAACAAACGATGAGTGCAGGGATGTACGATGTCGCAATCATTGGCGGCGGGCCGGCCGGCAGCACCGCCGCAACCTTACTCGCGCAAGCAGGCCGCAAGGTAATCGCGTTCGAGCGTGAAAAGTTCCCGCGCTTCCATATTGGCGAATCGCTGCTGCCTTTCAGTATTCAAACGTTCGATCGACTTGGGGTGCGCGAAAAACTGGACCGCACGTTTCTGCCAAAGTTTGGGGGAGAGATCATGGCAGCGTCCGGAACCAAAGGCATAAAGTTTTATTTTAAAGATGGTTTTCGCTCGCAGCGCGATCGCGCCTATCAAGTAACACGTTCGGATTTTGATAAGTTATTGCTCGACCATTCGAGGGAGACTGGCGCAGAAGTCCTTGAAGAAACCGAGGTGAAGGAAGTCGATTTCGCGACTGATCGTGTAATGATTGAGATCGAAAATTCCAAAGGCACCCGATCGACAATCGAGGCGCAGTATCTGCTTGATTGCAGCGGCAGACAAACTGTCCTTGGCAATTTTTTTAATCTTAAGAAGACGTACGACTATCTGCAGAAGTTTTCAGTGTTCGCCCACTATGAAAATGTCGATCGTCTCCCCGGCCGCGACGCTACGCTTATCCGCATGGTGCGCGGACTCGATCGCTGGTTCTGGATGATTCCGCTGACGGACGCCCGGACCAGCGTCGGAGTTGTGATGGACACAGCCACCTTTCGGGCGACAAAGCTCGCCCCTCAGCTTGCCCTCGAAAAATTCATCGCGGAGCAACCGTTGATGAGCGAACGAATGAACAACGCGGTTCGCGTATCAGCCGTTTATTCCGCCGGCGATTATTCCTATCGGAACACCCAGCTCTCCGGCGAGCGTTGGCTGCTGGCCGGGGACGCTGCCGGGTTTATCGATCCGGTATTCAGTAGCGGGGTTTTCCTGGCGATTATGTCAGCTGAAAGAGCGGCCGACACATTGGACGAAGTTTTGCGCGACGAGTCGAAGCGACGCCGACTCTTCGTAAAATATTCCCAGAGTGTGAACCGGATTATGGATATTTATCTCACTTTCGTGACGGCATGGTACCAGCGCGGCAAAGAATTTCTCGAGGTGTTCCTGAATCCTACCGATAGGATGCAGATCGCTGCCGCGGTAAACGCCGTGCTCGCTGGCAATGAAGGCCGGAGCTTTGCGATCAAATGGCGAATGTGGCTATTCTACTTTTTCGTGTACGCTCAAAAGTTCTTTGCATTTTCACCGCGTCTCTCGTTCGCTCCGGAGAAACATCAGATGTCAACGTCTGCTGAAACGGCCGGCGCGGTCTCATGAGTCTGGTTACGGCCCATCGAGCCGTGGTTAAAGGGTTTGGCCCCATTCTAGCGATTGTCTCGTTTTGCGTAACAAGTTGCACAACTGTTTCACGCCACGAATTTTCAGAGCCAGCCAATGGCTGGCAAACCAAGAGCGGACAGCTCCTGTATCGCTCTTCGAATAGAACACTTATAGGCGAGGTGCTCGTTCGCTTCACCAAGGGGGGCAACTTCGAACTGACCGTCTCGAAAGGTCCGGGAATCACGCTGCTTTCGCTGCGGCAGGATACGGCATTTGCTGAAGTCAAGGGGCCATTGACCGGGCAGGGATGGTCGGGCCCCGTACAACAAGCCCCACCTCAATTGCGCGGTTGGCTCGGATTACGAGATCAGTTCCTTAACGCTCCCGAGCGAAAAACTCTGCGGTACGCAGCCAGCAACGAAACGTTTCTGTTCCGGTTTTGAGTACCCAAGTGCGGGACGCAGAGTTCGCGGTTTGAAACCACAGCTTTTGCCATCACCGCCTGGAGAGGCCGATCCACTAAACGCACAAGGCGTAACGCGTTGTCTTCAGCGCGTTGTGAAAAATGCGGCTCGCTACAGCATTGGCATCCCGGCGGCGATTCGTGTTCAATGCTGACTCGTTCATGCGCATCAGTGATTTCATTGCCCGAACCATAACCCAACGGCGCGCCGTGGTGTGGTGCGGCGTGGCTTTGCTGATAGTCGCCTGCATTGCAATTCTCGTTACGTCGTTACAACTCGATTCCGAAGTCTTCAACGTTTTGCCCGGCAGATTTTCGTCGGTCCAGGGTCTCAAGATTTACGATCGCGATTTTGAGCAAACGCGGGAACTCACATTCGCGCTTCTGTGCGATCCGAAGGACGTAGATAAACTGGAGGATTTTGCGCCATCGTTTGCCGAAAGACTGCGGCAGCAACCCTGGTGCACACGCGTGCTCGCTAGCTCGCCAATGTCCACGCCTGATGGAATTCGCGATCTTCAATTAATCGCTGTGCCCTTACTTCTCAATCTGGAACCGGGCGCCTTCCGCGAAACCATTTCGGTCTTGAAACCGGAAAAAATCCGCGATCGCCTTCACCGCCTGCGCCAGCAGATCGAAGCGGGCTCGCCGCGCCCGGAGTTCGAACTTTCGTTCGATCCACTCGGTTTGATTGCGCCTGCGCTAAAGCCTTTTGCAGAAAGCACCATTATCGAGCAGGAGCAACCGCTCACGTCGCCAGATCGCACGATGCGCGTTTTCCTTGCAGTAACGAATCAACAGTCCATCAGCGCTTTTGAATCCCAGCGTTTGATACGCGAAGTAAACAAGTTTCGTACAATGGCTGCCGAGGGATGGAATGGTGGGCGGTTGCAGGTTCTCGTGACCGGGCGCTCCGCCTTCGTATCTGAAATTTCGCTGAGCATGCGGTATGATGTTGTGGCGACGTTACTCGGTTCTGTTCTGCTGGTAAGCACAATCTTCTTTGTTGGTTTTCGCCGATGGCTTCCTCTTGCCGGTATGGCTTTCTGCCTTCTCCTCTCTTGCCTGGTTGCGCTAACCATCGGACAACTCCTTTTCGGGCGACTCAGCATGATCAGCGTCGGATTTTGTGCGATCCTCGTCGGCCTGGGAGTCGATTTTGCGATTCTTACTATCGGACGCTATCACCAGGCGCGCTCTGATGGAGAAGTGCATCGTCAGGCCATCACGACGTCAATAGCAAAACTGGGACGCGCGGTTTTTTTCGGCGCCCTCACTACGGCAGTTGGTTTCCTTGCCTTGGTGCTAAGCGGCTCTATGGCCTTTTCGCAGTTGGGCGTGCTGATCGCCATCGGGATTTTCTTGGCCGGACTGTTTATGTGTTCCATTTTGTTCCTGTTTGTTCGGGAGGGACAGGGGGCGATTAGCAATGATTGGCTTTTCGAAGGCGTAAGGAAATATGTGCGGTGGACTGTGCGAAAGCCGCTACCAATGCTCATTCTCTCTAGCGCGCTCTTGTTAATCCTGACTGCAGTCGGCTTTTCGCCAATTCCGCCGATTCATTTCGAAGCCAGCGCGCGTTCTCTGCAACCGAGGAACCTTCGAGCAAGTCAGGCGCTTGAGACAATTATGCATAAGATGCCGGCGCGCTGGGAGCCCGTGCTGGCAATTGTGCGCGCGGCAAACTCGCAGGACTTGCACGACTACTGGCAGGAAATTGTTGCACATTGGCGAAAGCTCCAAACAGCCGGAAAAATCAAGGGCTTCTCCACTCCCGCTGCGCTTTGTCCTTCACCAAATTGGATGCAAACAAATCGACAGCAGTTGAGCACCCTCAATTTGCCAGAGGCACGCCAAACACTGGAGCAAACTCTGGAGGATGAAGGATTCAGCGGCGATTCGTTCACGCCAGCGTTCACATTGCTTGACAACTTGCAAAACCTCACCAACCCCAACGTGCCGCTGCCAAACTGGCGCGCGGAACTGCCCAAATCATCCAGTTGGTGGTTCCTCGTTGATCGCTACTTTGGGCACGACCCCGCGTTGACCACCGGATTCGTTACAACTAACCAACCAATCCTGACTCATGCCCAAAGCAAGGACCTGGGACGCGACCTGCGAGTGTCCGGGGTCCCGATGATTCTCTCAGGCTGGAGTTATGCACTCGCTGATCTGCTGCCATGGTCACATCATCAACTTCTGATCATCAGTGCGTTGATGGCAATCTTCGACGTCTCGTTGTTGGCCCTGTTGTATAGGAATCTTCGCTTATGGCTGATCCAGGTCATCACACTGGTGTTTGGGATTGGAGCGATGATTGCCTCGATGAAGCTGCTGCACATCAATCTGAATCTCCTCAATGTGCTCTCGTTCCGTCTTGTGTTAGCAATCGGCGTCGACTACGGAATATATGTTGTGCTGGTCTGGCAAAAGACGCGCGAGATTGAGCATGATGTTGCCGGCGTCCTCAAGCCGGTGTTACTCGCGGGGTTGACCGCCGTAAGCGGGTTCGGTTCGCTCGCCCTTGCGCGAAATCCAGCGCTCACTGGTCTTGGTATTGCAGGTGCTATTGGGATTTTCTGGAGCCTGATCGCCACGATTTTCTTTACTCTGCCGGCAATGGCGGCTACTCGGCGTAAAATTTGACGCGCGATCGTACGGAAGGCCCCGGTTTTGCAAACACTTTCCGGCCAAATGAAACGCTGCTAGACTGGTAGGAAAATGCGCCTCCGCGGGTTGCTGTGGTTTAACGCAGTATTTTCCATCATGCGCGTTGCGCTTTTAGCAAGCGCTACTGTCGACGGACACGTAGAACTTCCGAAATCGCACGCAGCACCTGTTCAAGCTAAAAGATATGAGATCGTCACCAAAGGCGGCGTACTTTCCACACAACCGCCGCTCGCTGTAGTTTACCTCGACGGTGCTTTCCCAAAACCAGCTTCCCTGCCGACCGAAGAGGTCGCGCAAAAAAATTTAACGTTCATTCCGGCGCTTCTTCCGGTCCGAGTCGGAACCAAGGTCGAATTTCCAAGTTTTGATGACACTTACCACAGCATTTTTTCCTACTCACCTGCCAAACGATTTGATCTTGGGCGTTATAGGCCGGACGAGCGACCGATTCCGTCAGAAGTTTTCGACAAGCCGGGCCTAGTCACGCTACGGTGTGACATTCACGAACACATGCGTGGACTGATTCTCGTTTTGAGTACTCCGTATTTTGTGATGACAGATGCGAACGGGAACTTTCGAATGGGCCGACTTCCTGCAGGTCACTACACGCTCAAGGCGTGGATCGACAGCAGGACGACAAAAGAGAAACCCGTCGACTTGAAGAACGGCCAAACGCTGCACGTTGATTTCCCATGAATTCGGCGGTTCAAGCGAGAAACGAAAGTGTAGCAAGCTTTCGAACCCGGTTGTTCACCGCCATAATGCTCATCGTCGCAACGCTGACCGCGCTCGGCCTTTACCTGGCGCAGCAGAAGGTGGCCGCGGATGCAGAACGAGATTTGCAGGAGAATTTTCAGGCTGAACTCTCTTCGCTTCACAGACTTGAAGAATTGCGCCACGCCGCGTTGGAGGATCGCTGCAACAAGCTTGCCACTAAACCGCGAATCCACGCTGCCATCGAGGACAATGCCATCGATTTGTTGTATCCCAGCGCAAAGGACGAACTGCGTGATTTGATGGAGGGCAATGAACCTCCTCCGGAGCAGGCAGCGCAATCGCTGCACGCAAGATTCTATCGATTTCTCGATGCTAGTGGCGCGGTCATTAAGCCGCCGAATCCGTACGATGTGGGTGAACTGGATGAGAAAACAGAAGCCCAACTGGCCCTGAGCAAATTGCCAGACAAACAGCAAATTGGTTACATCCAGAGAAACGGCGACTCCGCCGGAGGAGTTGTCGATGAAGTGATAGCTGTACCGATCTTTTCGACCGACACGGGCGACGTCATTTCAGCGCTCGTCATCGGGTTCAAACCGCTTGAGCTTCAGGAGAAAAGCACTGGCGCTGGAATAAAAAGTGGAATCTGGGTCAATGGTCAATTGCATCTGCCGTCGCTTCAGAAGTCGGCGCAGGCGTCCTTGAATGAGAAAATCACAAATGCCGTCGCTAATTCCGATCGCAACCAAGACAAATTCCGCCTCAACGTCGATAGCACTCCCCAGCTTTTGTTTTATAGGCGGCTTAATCCCGGTTCACTCTTTCCAGCCGCTTACGAAATTTGCGTTTATCCCGTCGCCTATTCGATAGCGCAGCTACACCGCTTGCGCTGGCAGATTGGTGGAGCGGGTGCAGTTCTTTTGTTAGGCGGCTTCGTCGCAAGTCATTTCGTGGCGCTCAGGTTCTCGGTACCGGTGAAGAAACTCGCGCTGGATTCGGAGGAAAATCGCGCGCAGCGACAACGTGCCGAAGCGGCGCTGGCTTCGACCGCTGAGGAATTGCAGAGATCCACGCGATATTCGGCCGATGCTTCCCATCAATTGAAGAGCCCGGTTACCGTCCTTCGTGTCGGCATAGAATCGTTATTGAGGCGCGAGGATTTCAAGCCGGACGTCTACGAACATCTCTCCGTTTTGCTACATCAAACACATCGCTTGACCGGAGTAATCGACGATTTGCTCCTTTTGTCGCGAATGGATGCTGGTCATCTTCAGATCGCATCCACACCAGTGAATCTTAGTAGACTCGTCGATGAGTGGCTCGATGACCTTAGTGCTCTTCCAGATTCGCCCGACGTGAAAATCGATAAGGAATTCCCCGCCAACCTGTTTGTAGCTGGCGAAAAACAATATACGTCGCTCATTGTGCAAAACCTGCTGGAGAATGCTCGAAAGTACAATCGCCCTGGCGGGCGGATACTAGTTAGCGCGAAGAGCAATACCACAGACGTTGTACTAACTATCGGGAATACTGGCCGCACAATTCCAACCGGCGAAAACATTTTCGAGAGGTTTCATCACGACTCTACTCCCTCAGCCGCTTCGGGTCACGGGATCGGTTTGAATCTGGCGCGCGAACTGACGCGCTTGCACGGTGGGGATTTGCGCCTGGTTCGTTCGGAAAACGACTGGACTGAATTTGAAGTGCGCTTTTCCGCTGCGAACGGTGTTAATGCAGTTGCATGAAGCTCTCCGCTCTCAGCCTGTGCGTTCTTGCCTGCACCGCGTACGCCTTTGATGTCGATGATTATTTCGACCGGCTCGACACAGCGCTCACGATCTCAGCGTTTCATGATAATCTGCGCGCACGGTTGAGCGGGACGCTTGACCTGGAGATCTATAACTTTCAACAACCGGCGCCTGACCTCATCGATAGCAAGATCGACACGCTTTTTAATCCGCGTTTGACACTGTTTCTCGACGCGCAAGCCGGTTCGCAAATCTATTTCTTTGCGCAAGCACGGCTCGATCGCGGTTTTGATCCGACCGATCACGGCGCCCAGATTCGGCTTGCCGAATATGCGTTCCGCTTCACGCCATGGAATGATGATCGCTTCACGGTGCAAATCGGTAAGTTCGCCACCGTGGTCGGCAACTGGGTTCCGCGGCACCTGTCGTGGGAGAACCCGTTCGTCGACGCGCCGCTAGTTTACGAAAACGTCACCGCCATTCGGGACAGATACGCCCCGTTTTCACGATTCGATTTCCTCTACGGGCCTTTTTTGTACAAAAAATATTGGTTCAATCCGGTAATATGGGGACCCAGTTATGCGACTGGCATTTCTTTGTCCGGTCGCCTGGACCGATTTGACTACGCTGTTGAAATGAAAAATGCGTCGCTCTCGTCGCGCCCGGAATCATGGGACGTTACGGAGAGCGGCTTCGAGAATCCGACTTTTAGCGGACGCCTTGGTTTCCGGCCTAACGAGGCGTGGAATTTTGGGGTCTCAGCGAGCGAGGGCGCATATTTTCAACGCCAAGCCGAACCTGCGCTCCCGCCCGGTCGTGATCTTGACGATTTTCGGCAATTCGTTCTGGGGCAGGATGCCAGTTTTGCCTGGCGTCATCTTCAAGTGTGGGCAGAGGTTTATGAAGCACGTTTTGAAGTGCCGACGGTGGGAGACGCAGATACCCTCGCTTATTACATCGAAGCGAAATACAAATTTACGCCGCAGTTCTTCGGCGCGATTCGCTGGAACCAACAATTCTTCGCGACGCTTAACGATGGCGCGGGCGATAACATTCATTGGAGCCCTGACCTCGAGCGGATTGACTTGGCGGCAGGTTACCGCTTTACATCACACATCCAATTAAAGCTTCAGTATAGTTTTCAACATGAAACAACTACTCCCGGGAATGACAATCACTTGGTCGCAGCCCAACTTACGATGCGGTTTTAAGTCCGTCTCTACTTTCAAACTTCATGAATATTCTTGTGGTTGAAGATGACGCGGGATTAGCTCGGCAAATTGCATCGGCGCTGACCGAAGCCGGGCACGACCCAATCGTTGTCCATGACGGCGAACGAGCTCTGGAGAAAACAAAGGCAATGCCATTCGATTTGATCGTGTTGGATATTATTTTGCCTGGAATAGATGGATTTGGCGTTCTGCAGCATTTGCGCGCGCAACATCTTGCCAGTCGTGTCTTGATGTTGACCGCGCGCGGCGAAGTGAAGGACCGTGTCACTGGGCTACAACTCGGCGCGGACGATTATCTGCCAAAGCCATTTGCAATGGGGGAGTTGGTGGCACGCGTAAATGCACTGGGACGGCGGTACCCGGAAGAACCTACACTCAAGCTCCAGGTTAGTGATTTGACGCTCGATCTGGCAAGCCATGAGGTGCATCGCGGCTTGCGGCACATTCATTTGTCCGCGCGCGAGCTGATGCTGCTGAAGGTACTCATGCGCGAACCGGGGCGCGTCTTCACACGTACCGAGTTGTGCGAACGGGTTTGGGAACATCCGCACGAATATGACACCAAGTTAGTGGAGGTTTTCATCGGACGGCTGCGAAGAAAAATCAGCGACCCTCCGCTCATCCATACGGTACGCCACGTCGGTTACATGATTCGCGAATCGTCCTAAGTTACCCTGCTTCAAAGACTGGCACGTCGGGGAAGCTACAACCTCTGAGAGCTCAGCCCTGCGCTCTGAACACGTGCCGTGACAATTCGTAAAGTAACGATCGCGTTACTTTTTCAGCTTCGCCTGCGGCGACAGATTGTTAGAACCTTTGCGCTGAAATCTCGATGCAATGAAAACCTATTCAACCCGCATTCTTCCAGTTTTGATAACCATCGCGGCGATCCTGGCTTTTTCCCCGATTGTCGCCACCGGCGCCACAGTGACTGTGACCGTTGGCAACAATTGCTTCTGCTTTTCGCCTTCAACGGTGACGATTCACCCGGGCGACACCGTGCAGTGGACTTGGAGCTCGACCGGTCATAGCAGCACCTCCGGCACTCCAGGAAATCCCAGTGGGTTTTGGGATTCTGGAATCCTTAGCCAGGGAGCGATGTTTACTCACACCTTCAACACGGCCGGGTCGTTTCCGTACTACTGCACCCCGCATGGCGCATGCTGCCATATGGTGGGCATGGTGACGGTGGTGAATTCGACACCGACTCCCACGCCAACTCCCATGCCGGGCGCATCGCGGCTAGGCAACATCAGTACTCGCGAGTTTGTTCAAACGGGCGACGACGTGATGATTGGCGGGTTCATTGTCCAAGGGACTCAACCAAAGACGGTGATTGTGCGCGCAATTGGTCCCGAGCTTGTTCCCTTTGGAATTCCCGACCCATTAGCTGACCCGACATTGGAACTGCACAACGGCGCAGGGACTTTGATTGCTTCTAATAATAACTGGCAGACCACGATAATCGGCGGGATTATCACCAGCAACCAGGTCGCCGCAATCCAGAACAGCGGGCATGCTCCGACTCAGCCAACCGAGTCTGCAATCA
>JBEDUS010000068.1:0-13018 GCA_040414975.1 Candidatus Udaeobacter sp. | reverse complement strand
AACCTCGAAGAAACGGAAGTCGGCGCCATTCTGATGGGCGACAACACGCTGGTTGAAGAAGGCGACGAAGCCAAAACAACCGGCCGACTGCTTTCCGTGCCCGTTGGCAAAGCGCTTCTGGGCCGTGTGGTAAACACACTCGGGCAACCACTCGATGGCAAGGGGCCAATCAAAACGGAGACATTTTATCCGCTGGAAAAAATTGCTCCGGGCGTGATCAAGCGACGCAGCGTGAATCAACCGGTGCAAACCGGGATCATGCCTATTGACGCCATGATTCCGATCGGTCGCGGCCAACGTGAGTTGATTATCGGCGATCGAGCAACTGGCAAAACTACGATTGCCATCGATACGATCATTAACCAGGCGCGCCTGAACAAGGCTGCGGAAGATGCGAAAGATACGAATTATCGGCCACTCTACTGCATTTACGTCGCAGTTGGCCAGAAAAATTCCAACGTGGCGCGAGTGCTCGATGTTCTCGAGAAAGAAGGCGCCATGCCGTACACGACAATCGTCTCCGCGCCTGCGTCCGACACGGCGACTAATCAGTATCTGGCGCCATTCGCTGGCGCCGCGATGGGCGAGTGGTTCATGGATAACCGGATGGACGCACTCATCATCTACGACGATTTATCGAAGCATGCAGTGGCTTATCGACAGGTTTCGCTGGTGCTAAAGCGTCCCTCCGGTCGTGAAGCTTATCCGGGCGACGTATTTTATTTGCACTCGCGATTACTCGAACGCGCCGCGCGCATGAGCGATGAATTTGGCGGCGGTTCGTTGACAGCTTTACCGATCATCGAGACCCAGGCAGGGGACGTCTCAGCCTACATTCCGACAAATGTGATCTCGATTACAGACGGGCAAATCTATCTTGAGACTGATCTGTTTTATCAAGGTGTGCGTCCGGCAATTTCGGTGGGACTCTCTGTGAGCCGTGTCGGCTCGGCGGCCCAGATCAAGGCAATCAAACAGGTCGCCGGCAAGGTAAAGCTCGATTTGGCGCAATTTCGCGAGCTGGCTGCCTTTGCGCAATTTGGTTCCGATCTTGACGCGGCGAGTAGGGCACGAATTGATCGCGGCCAACGCATTGTCGAACTTTTTAAACAAAAACAGTACAACCCGATTCCGGTTGAACAACAGGTCGCCGTGATGTGGGCAATGCAAAACGGGTACATTGATTCGGTCCCTGTTGAACGAGTCAAGGAATACCAACTGAAACTTCAGGATTGGTTGCAAACACGGAAGGAAGGATTGCTCGGAGCGATTCGCCAGAAAAAGGAGCTCGACAAAGACATTGAATCACAATTGAAAGCAGCGTTGGATGAATTTAAAACGACCTGGCGATGATCTTGCAGTGTCGCAATTCGCAAGCAGTAATAGATAATTTGTAATGGCGAACACGCGGGACATACGACACCGGATCAAATCGATCCGCAACACCGCGCAGATCACCAAAGCGATGCAAATGGTGGCTGCTTCCAAAATGCGCAAGGCGCAGCAGCATGCACTTGCGGGGCGGCCTTATGCTGCATTGATGAACAAAGTGCTCGTTTCATTGCAAAAACGAACAAATCCCCAATTGCACTCGCTTTTGGAGGTCCGCCCGCTGAAGAAGGAACTGATTCTGATCATTAGTACTGACAAGGGGCTCTGCGGCGCCCTAAACACGAATTTGTTTCGAGAGGCCGCAAATTTTGACCAGATCAAAACCGTCTTCGTGGTTAGCGGAAAGAGGGCGCGCCAATTTATCGCGCGGACAAAACGGGAGTTGCTAGCTGACTTCGAGCTCAAGGATTCCCCCAGCTTTGTTGAAAGCAAACCTCTCTCAAAATTTTGCCTGGAGAAATTTCTGAGGCGCGAGGTGGACAAAGTCTCCGTGCTCTTTACACATTTTATCAATACGATCAGCCAGCGTGCGGTAGTAGAGACCCTACTGCCCATCAGCAGTTTTGATCTTCCAAAAAGCGAAAGTGCCGAAGGAGCGAAGCAAGGTCTCGATCCGATGCTCGGTTATGTTTTCGAGCCGAAAGCGGAGGAGTTGCTTGGCGAAGTGTTGCCTTACTACATCGAGTTTCAAGTTTTCCAAATGATCCTGGATGCGCGTGCTTCGGAGCACAGCGCCCGCATGGTGGCGATGAAAAATGCCACGGAGAATGCTGAGAAATTTATCAAGGACCTTACATTGGAATACAACAAGATGCGTCAGGCTGGTATTACCACGGAGTTGCTCGAGATCGCCACGGCGCAAATGGCATTGGGAGGCTAATTACGTTTTATGAATAAAGGAAACATAGTTCAAGTAATCGGTCCCGTTGTGGACGTGGAATTTCCGGATGAAAAAGCACTGCCGAAAATCTACAACGCCCTCGAAATTGACTACGAAGTAAATGGCAACCCAACTAAGCTGACTCTCGAAGTGCAACAGCATCTTGGCGAAAATTGGGTGCGCTCAGTGGCCATGTCTACAACCGATGGTTTGAAACGTGGCATGCAAGTGGTTGACACTGGCGGCCCCATCACTGTGCCGGTAGGCGAGGGCGTGCTTGGCCGACTCTTCAATGTGACCGGCGATACGATTGATAATCGCGGCCCGGTGAAATTCGAAAAGCGTTACCCGATCCATCGTCCCGCACCCACGCTGACCGACCAAGATACAAAGGCACAGATCCTTGAAACAGGCATTAAGGTCATCGATCTGGTTTGTCCATTCTCGAGAGGCGGCAAGGTTGGTGCATTCGGTGGCGCGGGCGTCGGCAAAACTGTTGTCATTCAGGAGCTGATCAACAACATCGCCATGAAACATGGCGGGGTATCGATGTTTGCAGGAGTCGGCGAACGGAGCCGCGAAGGGAACGATCTTTACAAGGAGATGAGCGAGGCCGGCGTTATCGACCAAAAGGATTTATCGAAATCGAAAGTGGGAATGGTTTTCGGACAGATGAATGAACCGCCTGGCGCGCGTTTGCGCGTCGCTCTCTCAGCCCTTGCAATGACCGAATATTTTCGCGACGAACGCAATCAGGACGTACTGCTTTTTATCGACAACATCTTTCGCTTCTCGCAAGCCGGCTCGGAAGTGTCGGCATTGCTGGGCCGAACACCAAGCGCAGTCGGTTATCAGCCGACGCTTGCCGCCGAGATGGGTGATTTGCAGGAGAGAATCACGTCAACCAAGGAAGGATCGATCACTTCGTTCCAGGCAGTCTATGTTCCAGCGGATGATCTGACCGACCCGGCTCCGGCGAACACATTCGCACACCTTGATTCAACAATTGTGCTTGAGCGCTCGATCGCCGAGCTCGGAATTTATCCCGCGGTCGATCCACTCGCATCGACATCGAAAGTACTCGCCCCCGAGATCGTCGGCGAAGATCATTACAATGTTGCTCGAAATGTGCAGCGAGTATTGCAACGATACAAAGATCTTCAGGACATCATCGCTATTCTGGGAATGGATGAATTAAGCCCGGAGGACAAGCTGACCGTAAATCGCGCGCGCAAGATTCAGAGGTTCCTTAGCCAGCCGTTCCACGTGGCTGAGGTCTTCACCGGCTACAAAGGACAGTATGTACCTATTGCTGAGACCGTGCGCGGCTTCAAAGAAATTCTCGAGGGCAAACACGACGATGTACCTGAACAGAATTTCTACATGAAGGGCAACATCGATACGATTAAAGAAGGCTAGCGCCCATGGCCACGCTAAAGCTCGAGATCGTTACGCCCGAAGAAAAAATTTATTCCGAGGACGTTGAGATGGTTACCTTGCCGGGATCAGAGGGCGAGCTCGGCGTTTATCCCAACCACGTCCCGTTGCTAACCACCTTGGTACCTGGCGAACTGCGCGTGATAAAAAACGGTCGCGAAAGTGCGATGGCGATCGGCGAAGGTTTCGTGGAAATTAAGGGGGACGCAGTCTCAGTTTTGACCGACATGGCGCTCGCATCGGAGAAGATCGACATCGCCGCAGCTGAAGCTGCCGTCGAGCGCGCCAAAGCGGCGATGAAGGAAGATCAAACGCCCGAACAAGTGGCGGCCATTCAAGCGTCGCTACAGAAAGCACTCGCCCAATTGCACGTCAAACGCCGCCGCCACGGGTAATAGCTTCAGAGGCGCTTGTGTGAAGCGCCTGTTTATTTCAAATTCGCGGCTTGGCACAACCACCGCCACAGATCTTGGGGATCATCGCCGGAAATGGCGTTTATCCCAGATTGCTTGCTGACGCTGCACAAAAAGCCGGCGTAAACAAAATAATTGCGGCCGCATTTACAGGCGAGACGGACCCAGAGATCAAGCAGCACGTCCATGTAATCGAGTGGATGCGAGTTGGGCAATTGAATCGACTGCTAAAATTTTTTAGCGAACATAACGTTCGTCACGCGATCATGGCCGGTCAGATCGCGCCCAAAAATCTCTTTGATCTCCGGCCGGATTTGAAAGCATTGCTTTTGCTGGGAAAACTGAAACAACGCAACGCGGAATCCATCTTTGCTGCGACCGCGGATGAGCTGGCACGCATAGATGTGGAGCTTTTGCCGGCGACAACATTCTTAGAGGACTGTCTTGCGTCTGCGGGATTGATTACGGGTCCGAAGCTTAGTCGACGTGAACAAGAAGATGTCGATTTGGGCTGGAAAATCGCCAAGGAAATCGCGCGACTCGACATTGGACAGACAGTGATCGTGAAAAACGGAACCGTCGTTGCCGTGGAAGCGTTCGAAGGAACGAACGACGCTATCAAACGTGGTGGCGCGCTTGCGCGCGAAGGTGCCGTGATGGTCAAAGTCGCCAAGCCGAATCAAGATATGCGTTTCGATGTGCCCGTAATTGGGATCGAAACTGTCCGCGCCGCCGTGGACGCAAAAGTGCGCGTAATCGCGGTTGAAGCAGGAAAGACTTTGCTTCTGGAACGCGAGATAATTGTCGATCTCGCGGATCGCTCGAAGATATCGATTGTCGCTCGTTAGGTACTTCCCTGCACTTGCCGCTTAGCGCTTAAAGAACAGCAACCGGTCAAAAAGAGCTCCTGCCTTGGATGAACAGAAAGGTTGCTATTCACGGTCAAATCGTGACAATGCACGCTAAACCTTGGGGAGGCATACTCGAATGGCGCATTTAGCGAGTGATCCTTTCTGGCAGGGCTCGCCTTCACGGCAAGCCGAATCTACGCCTGTCGCTATCGACGGCGGTGCAATCCGTGCCGGCGTTTTGGTTTTTATCGGGTACTATTTGGGGGCAAAGATCGGGTTCGCGCTGACGTTTCAGCCGCATCCAATCTCGGTTTTCTGGCCGCCGAATTCCATTCTGCTCGCGGCACTCTTGCTGACGTCGCCTCGTATTTGGTGGTTCTTATTGTTGGCAGCCTTTCCCGCACACTTGATTGCGGAGCTGCAGTCTCAGGTTCCTCCAACGATGGTTGTCTGCTGGTTTATCAGCAATTGTAGCGAGGCGGTCATCGGGGCCGGTCTGACCCGCTACTTGCTCCGCGGACGAGTGCGTTTCGACAGTCTGCGCGGCGTCGCTGTCTTTTGCGCGTGCGCAGCGTTCCTTGGACCCTTCCTATCGTCGTTCATTGATGCCGGATTTGTTGCGCTGAATGGTTGGGGCCAGAGCAGTTATCTGGAGAATTGGCGGAGCAGATTCTTCTCAAACGCTCTGAGCACACTAACGCTCACGCCTGCGATTTTGACCTGGTCTGACATTAAGCTCGCTCAGTGGAGAGGGATTTCGAACCGCCGTGGGCTCGAAACCAGCGTTCTTTTTCTTGGCTTAGTGATAGCGAGTACGGTGGCCTTATATAACGCGCAGAAAAATCCTGACCCGGTTTTGTTTTATGCGCCGCTTCCTTTTCTCCTTTGGGCAGTGTTCCGTTTTGGACCTCGCGCAACGAGTGCAGCCATTCTAATTGTTACGTTTCTAGCTATCTGGAGCAGTGCCCACGGCCATGGGCCGTTCGCCGGTGAAAGCGCAGAAATCAACGCGCGCTCGATTCAAATGTTTCTCATTGTCATGGCCGTTCCAATCATGCTGCTGGCGGCGGGAATCCAGGAACGCAGGATTGGAGAAAGCGAATTGCGCGAGAGCCAGTCGCGTTTTCGAATTGTGGCGGATGCCGCGCCGGTTCTCATCTGGATGTCGGGCGTGGACAAACTTTGTACGTTCTTTAACAAGCCGTGGTTGGAATTTACCGGCCGCAGTTTGGAACAGGAGCTTGGAAATGGTTGGGCTGAAGGTGTGCACCCAGATGATTTTCAACGCTGCCTCAAGGTTTATACGGAGGCTTTTGACGCTCGTAGACCGTTTATGATGCAATACCGGCTGCGGCGAAACGACGGCCAGTACCGTTGGGTTTCGGACCACGGTTTGGCTCGTTATGACGCGGAAGGAACGTTTGCGGGTTATATCGGGTCGGCCATAGATGTCACTGAACTGGTAAACAAGGACGCTGCTTTGAAGGAAAGTGAAGAGCGCATGCGGCTGGCAGCGGACGCAGTTAACATGGGCATTTGGGAATGGGATCTGAACAAAAATGAGATCTGGGCGACAGACGCGCGACGGTCCCTGTTAGGGTGGCCGGCTTCAGGAAAAGTCAGATTTGAAGATTTTATCTCCGGCGTACACCCCGAGGATCGCGACCGGATTCGACAGACGATCGACGACGCAGTTGAAGGAGGAAAAGATTACGATTCCGAGTACCGCCTTGTTTTACCTGATGGAATCGTTCGCTGGATCGCAATGCGGGGTAGCGTGCACTTCGATGCAAACCGCAAGCCCAAACGGGTTCTCGGAATCAGCATCGATATCACTGCTCGAAAACAGGCGGAGTTCGACGCAAAACAGCGCCATGATGATCTCAGTCATCTCAGTCGCGTAGCCTTGATGGGCGAGATGTCTGCTTCCATCGCGCACGAGATTAACCAGCCCCTTGGCGCGATCTTAAGTAACGCAGAAGCGGCGGAACTGTTGCTCGAGTCCGAAACGCCGCCATTGGACGAGATCCGAAAAATTCTGGCAGACATTCGCAACGACAATCTTCGGGCGGGCGAAATTATCCGTCACCTGCGGTTGCTGGCACGAAAACGTACGATGCAAATAGAATCGCTCGATGTGAATGACGTCGTCGCCGAGGTGGTAAGATTAACCGAAATAGAAGCGCTCCGTCGCAACGTCTCACTGCGCACTGAATTTACCGCCTCGCCTGCGACCATTTTTGGCGATCGCGTGCATCTTCAACAAGTGCTGATAAACCTGATTCTGAATGGAATGGAAGCAATGGCGGCAACGCCGGAAGCCGAACGATGTCTTTTTGTTCGCACCGCAACCAATGGAGAACGACGAGTGGAAGTTTCGGTCACCGATTGTGGACAAGGTATTGCTGCTGAGAAGTTGCCTCGGTTGTTCGATTCGTTCTTCACGACCAAGGAGAGCGGAATGGGACTCGGCCTTGCGATCGCGCGTTCAATCATCGACGCCCACCAGGGACGCATTTTTGCGGAAAACAATTCCGATGGCGGTGCGACATTCCGATTCGATCTTCCAATTAGCGACGAGGTAGCAAGTTCGTGATGACCTTACCTGCTTTAGAGAAACCCATTGTTTATGTCGTCGACGATGACGACTCGTTACGCAAAGCGGTGACAAGGTTGCTGCGCGCAGCTGGCTATGATGTTTGCGCCTATCCGTCGGCCGGAGCTTTTGCCCTGGCAAATCGTGAAAACCACAGACGTGGTTGCGTGTTAGTCGACGTGCGGATGCCCGGACCAAGCGGATTGGATCTTCAGGAAGCGCTTGCCAGGGAAGATGAGCCTTTGCCTGTAGTTTTTCTGACTGCGCATGGTGATGTCCCAACAAGTGTGCGCGCGATGAAGGGAGGCGCGGTCGATTTTCTCACGAAACCGATCAAGCGCGATGTGTTATTGAGCGCGGTTCGTACGGCTCTCGCTCGCGATCTGCGGTCGCACACTTCGCGTGAGCAACTGCGCGAGTTGCGCGCGCGGTTTGCGAAATTGACGTCACGCGAGCGGGAAGTGTTCGATCTCGTCGTTGCAGGCAGGCTGAACAAGCAGATTGCAGCTGCACTCGGCATGGCCGAACGCACAGTCAAAGCGCACCGCGGCCAGGTGATGGCGAAGATGCGGGCGACCTCCCTCGCCGAACTGGTGCATCTCGCGGATAAGATTCAAAGCGCAGTCTTGTAATCCGCACACAACGTTCTGCAAATGCCCGCAGTAGCGGCGAACGACGCCAGTCCGGCGATCTTTAGCCTGGGTAGGTTGAGCAGTTCGGACTCCTGTTCGTCTGCCCGCAAGGGCAATTCTTAACACCCGAAGGTCCCATTCCCTTCCGGCGGGCCTCATTGGTAAGCTCACCAGCGTTATTAGCGTTAAAGAAACTTCGTAGCGCCTTGTCCGCAGACGCGCGAATGCAACCAACGCGGACAAAATGAAAATTTAAACCTATGAACATGATTAGTCTGATCATTGAAATAGTCAGTGGTGCCGTTGGTGGCAACATTGCCGGTGTGGCAATGAAAGAGAATAGCCTTGGCACAGCGGGGAATTCCATCGCGGGAATTGTAGGTGGCGGCCTCGGGGGGGCCATTCTTCAGAGCGTCATGGGAGGTGCCGCAGCCGACGGCGGCTCGCTGGACCTGGGCACAATAGTAGGCAATGTCGCCGGTGGCGGCATAGGCGGAGCGATTCTCATGGCCATCATTGGCTTCATAAAGAGTACGATGGCGAAGAAAAGCTGACGGGCGGACATTTGCGAGATTGGGACAGCCTCGACACCTGACAACAATTTAACTAGAAAGCTCATCATGACGACCACACTACGTACATCAAACATTGTTATCCTCATCGCTGCGTTAGCCGGAGCGATTCTTTTGGCCGGATGCGCCAGCATGGGATCAGCGAACACAACATCGTTGCTAACTGCGGCAGGGTTTCGCGCGCGTACGCCGCAAACGCTCAGGCAAAAACAGATCTACGCGGCGCTCCCCCCTTACCAGGTACTGCGGGCGACAGTGCCACGAAGAGGAGTCTTTTACGTTTACAAAGATGAGAACGCAGGCCTCGCCTACATAGGTCGTGAGGCAGAGTACCAACGCTACCAACAGCTAGCCATTCAGCAGCAGATCGCCCAAAACTACTATATGGCGGCAGAAATGGAACAAGCCTCGGCGTGGCAATGGTACGGCGCATGGGGACCGCGCGCTTTTTGGTGGTGAGAGGAAAAGTTCTAGCGACGCCCCTGTGGGGCGCTTTGCATCGTTCTGACTAGTGTCAAGGACGGCGCACAGCGCCCGTGGCTACAGGGCCCATGTATTTGTGACATGATTTCAAACACTGGAAACAAACGGTAACCTTATGAAACAGACATTAACATCAACATCAGTGATTTATCGTCAGCGTTTGCGTTCAACCCACTAGTGCGCGGTGCTGCTGCGCATGATCGTAATTGCTGCGATTGTTTCAACCGAGGCCTGCTTTGCACAGGGTGACAAGAAGCCCAACATCCTTGTGATCTTTGGCGACGACATCGGACAAACTAACGTCAGCGCTTACTCATTTGGGGTGATGGGTTACAAAACGCCGAACATCGATCGCATCGCGAAAGAAGGCATGATGTTCACTGACTATTACGCCGAGCAACCATGTACCGCGGGGCGATCAACCTTCATCACAGGGCAATGCACGCTGCGGACCGGTCTGAGTAAGGTCGGTATCCCTGGCGCCACGGTTGGCCTACAAGCGCGCGATGTAACTATCGCCCAACTGCTCAAGGCGATGGGTTATGCGACCGGGCAGTTCGGGAAGAATCACCTAGGTGATCGCAACGAGTATTTGCCAACTGTCCATGGCTTCGATGAGTTCTTTGGTAACCTCTATCATCTTAATGCGGAGGAAGACCCGGAGTCATTTACATATCTACAAGATCCAAAAATTCGAGAAGCTATTGGACCGCGCGGAGTCCTGCGTTGTAAAGCTACCGACAAGGATGATCCAACCGCCCGACCTCGCTTCGGCAAGGTCGGCAAACAAACAATCGAAGACACCGGATCACTAACAAAGAAGCGGATGGAAACGATTGACGATGAAACATCGGGTGCGGCGATCGATTTCATGCAGCGACAGGCGAAAGCGGGCAAGCCTTTCTTTTGCTGGATGAATACTACGCGGATGCACCTGCGCACGCACGTGCGCCCGGAGCATCGAGACAAGCCGGGTTTCACCGCAAGAACTGAGTACGCGGATGGGATGATTGAACATGACGGAACGGTCGGAGCGCTCCTCAAAGCGGTGGACGACCTCGGTATCGCTGATAATACCATCGTCCTCTACACGACGTACAATGGCCCGCATGCCAACTCCTGGCCGGATGCTGCTACGACTCCATTTCGCAGCGAGAAGAACACCAATTGGGAAGGCGCCTTTCGGGTTCCAGCAATGATTCGCTGTCCCGGCCACATCAAACCCGGCTCAGTTTCCAACGAGATCGTGAGTGGGCTCGACTGGATGCCAACATTGGTCGCCGCCGCGGGCGACCCGGACATCACGAACAAATTGCTCAAAGGGTATAACGTTGGCGGAAAGACTTACAAAGTCCATCTCGATGGGTATAACCAGTTGCCTTACTTGACGGGTCAACAAGACCGCAGCCCGCGCAGAGAGTTCATTTATTTCAATGACGACGGTGACCTGGTAGCGGCGCGGGTGGAGAATTGGAAGGTTGTGTTCGAAGAGCAGCGCGCATCCGGGACATTGCTTGTTTGGGCCGAGCCCTTCACCAAGTTGCGCTTGCCCAAGGCATTCGACTTGCGCGCGGACCCGTACGAGCGGGCTGACATCACCTCGAACACTTACTGGGACTGGTACATCTCCAATCCCGCCGCCTTTCTCGGCAGTCAACCGGTAGTAGCGAAGTTCCTTGCCACCTTCAAGGACTATCCGCCGAGTCAGCGTCCATCAAGCTTTAGCATCGACCAGATCGTTGAGAAGATGCAGCGAAACTTTGCGCCAAGTGGCGATTAGGTGAAGCAAGAAGATGAACTGACTGATGACCCTGTTAGGCGCGAGCATGAAACGCATCATCGGTTTTTCGGTTATCGCGCTTATCTCAACGAACTTAGTCCAAGCGCAGAGCTATTCCGCTGATGACCTAAACCGCCGCAAAATCGAGCGGCGCGCAATCGAGGCCGTCATCTGGGGTATGCCGGCGGTTAACTTCGACCGGATGCTACAGGCGACGATTCAAAACGGAGGCGCGGCTAATCAGATCATCTACTGGTCGCGTCCAGTGAACTGGAAGGATCAGACGCTCACGCCTAACCCAGACACGATTTACTTCAATCCGTTTTACGATACGAGCAAAGGTCCGCTGGTGCTCGAGATTCCGCCAGCCGAAGGAAACTCATCGAATACCGGCAGTGTTGATGATGCGTGGCAGAACGTACTAGAAGACGTTGGCCCCGCCGGCGTCGACAAAGGCAAAGGCGGCAAATATCTGATCACGCCGCCCGGCTACAAGGAGGAGGCGCCGGGAGGTTACATCGTCTTACCATCCGACACTTACCAAGGTTTCGCCATTCTTCGTTCGAATTTCAAAAGCTCCAGCGACGCGGACATCTCACGCGCAGTGGAATACGGCCGACGGATCAAGCTTTACCAGCTCGATGGAAAAACTGACCAGACGGTCTACCTCGATGTTTATGACAAAATGTTCGACGCCACCATTCCGTATGACGCGCGTTACTTCGAATCGCTCAACCGCTTCGTGCAAAAGGAGCCATGGCTGACGCGTGACAAAGTGATGATCGACATGCTGAAGTCGTTAGGGATCGAAAAGGGCAAACCTTTCGAAGCAGAAGCGAAGATGAAGTCGATCTTCGACGCAGCCGTGCGGGAGGCGCACGCCTACATCGACGCGCAATACGACGCCACTTTTCAGGTGCCGTCCTTTGAAGGAACCCACTGGGCCCTGCCGGGGGACAAGAAGGTTATCGAAGGGATGTCGTCGGGCTTTGCCGACCCGAATAGTTATCCGATAGATAAACGCGCTGCGTCCTACTCCATGGGCTACTTCAGCCCAAAGCATCTCGGTAGCGGCCAGTTCTATCTGATGGCGATTAAGGATAGATCTGGTCGGCCACTTGCAGGTGAAAAGACTTATCGGCTGACCGTGCCGCCCAACCCGCCAGTCAAACTTTACTGGTCTGCAACCGCCTAGGATCGCGAGACGCACGCGTGAATCCGCGATACTTCTCGCTCCAGCCGCGGGTCAAATAGCGCCGAGATTCAAAAGAACGCTGACGGCTCAGTGGACGTTTATTTTAGTCCGAGCGCGCCGAATGGCAAAGAGAGTAACTAGGTGCCGACCGGTCAGGATTTCGAAATTCTTTTCCGCCTGTACGGCCCGGAAAAGCCGTTCTTCGATAAGACATGGAAGCTGCCGGACATCGAGGAGATGAAGTAGCAACGAGTGACATGAACCGTGATGAGAAACGGAATTGTGAAAGCAAAACCTATAAGACTCACACTTGCCTTAATGGTGATTAGCGTTCTCCCGACGATTGCGTTTGCTCAAAAGCGGCTTTCAGGCTCGCCGGACTGGGACTGGGCGATGCCTACCGGACCGGATGCCAAGGTTAAGATTACCGAGCCATACGCTCGGCTAGTCGCACGCGATGCCTACTTCTGGGCATGGCCTATGATCAATATTTACAACAAGCGCCTCGCCTACGGTCAGGCTTCCGAACCTGGCCTTATGAACGGCATCCTTCCGATGGCGCCGCCCAACCGGTTGGCGATGTTGCGCGACTACGTCGAACGGGAAGAACGGTTTGTTGCCTGTCCCAATCAAGATGTTGTCTACGGTGGTGGTGCGCTCGCGCTCGACCTCAGCCCGGTGGTGATGCAGGTACCAGACTTCGGTGACCGTTTCTGGGTCTATCAGGTCGTCGATCTGCGGACAGACAGTTGCGCCTCGTTAGGCAAGATGTACGCCACCACGCCGG
>JBEDUS010000067.1:0-6242 GCA_040414975.1 Candidatus Udaeobacter sp. | reverse complement strand
GTGGCCACAGTCATCATTGGAGGTGTGGATGGCAATTTCTCCGCCAGGTGCTGTGAACTTCACAGCATTGTTAATCAGGTTCCAAAACACTTGCTGGAGACGGATCGAATCAGCCAGAATGTGATGTTCCTTCGCGCTGAGCTCGGCGGAGAGCTTCAATTTCTTTGCGGCAATGGCTGAACTTGCGATCTCGATTGCGTCGCGGATAAGCGCGTTTGCGTTAACATGTTCCAAGTGAAGTTGAAGCTTGCCGCGCGTAATGCGAGTGAGATCGAGCAAGTCGTCAATTAACCGCGCCTGCAATTGCACGTTACGCTTGATTATTTTTAGGTCGTCTACGAACTCTGACGGAAGTTTCGATGCATTGCTGGCCAGATAGTTGGCGGCCGCCAGAGCCGGTGTCAGCGGTGTGCGCAATTCATGGCTGAGCGCCGCGAGAAAATTGTCCTTGGACTTGCTGGCTTTTTCTGCTGCGATCTTTTCCGCTTCAAATTCTCTGCTGCGAATTTGGTCGGTAATGTCGCACGTGACTTTCGAATAACCGCGAACATTGCCTGAGTCGTCACGCAGCGAAGTTAATACAATTTCCGCTTGAAAGATCGATCCGTCCTTCCGAACGCGTGGACCTTGATCTCGAATATGGCCTTTACGAGCGGCTTCGCGCAGATTGCGTTGCGGTTTTTCGGCAGCAACCTGTTCCGCGGTATAAAAGCAGGCGAAGTTCTTTCCGATAATTTCTTCCGCTGTGTAGCCTTTGATTTTCTGTGCGCCTGTATTCCAAGTCACGACGTTTCCGGCCGGATCGAGCATGTAGATGGCATATTCTTCCACGCTATCCACCAGAAGATGAAACTGTTCCGCCGTCTGGCACAGTACTGATTTAATAGATCGATCCTCAACCATTGGACCAAGAAACCAATTCTGCATTTGAATCGGAGCGCTGCCCTCGCTCGGTTGTCCCGTTCTCACCCCTTTTGAATACAACCAACCGTCTACTGGCTGGCCGGTCTTGCTTCGAGAAGCGATCGCGCGAATTCGCCTACGCGAGCCACTAAGTCAGAAGAACCGGCAAGTTCTTCGACTTGGCTCACGAGTGCGCTGCCGATAACCGCCGCATTCGCGAAACGCCAGACCTGGCGAACTTGTTCTGCGGTTGAAATGCCGAACCCAACTGCGACGGGCAAGTCGCTCACTGCTCGCACTCGTTTCACGAGAGGTTCGGCATCTCGCGGCATCTCATTTCGCGCGCCAGTAACGCCTGCACGTGAAACAGCGTAAATGAACCCGCTCGCCTGCTGAGCTATACTCGTTAGGCGTTCATCCGTGGTTGTGGGCGCAACGAGAAAGATCAAATCTATCTTGTGGTCACGAAATGTTTCGACCCAAGGCCGTGCTTCTTCAGAAATCAGATCGGTTATGAGTACTCCATCGACGCCAGCTCGCTTGGCTTCCTTTGCCAGCCGATCCTGGCCGAATTTCAAGAGGGGATTAAGATAGCTAAATAGCACAATCGGCACGTCAATGCGCTGTTTTGCATTCGAAACGCATCTTAGAGCGTCGGAAAGGCTCACACGCTTTCGCAGGGCGCGCTCAGATGCGCGCTGAATCACCGCGCCGTCGGCAACTGGATCGCTGAACGGAATGCCAAGCTCAATGACGTCCGCTCCAGCCGCAGCCAGTTCAACCAGCAGAAGTTCGGTTGTTTCCAGATCGGGATCGCCTGCTGTGACAAACGGGATAAACCCGCCACGACTGGAACGTTTGAGCCGGGCAAACGTGTCGCGTATCCGACTCATTGCGGCTGCAAATCTGCAACGAGTTGGACATCTTTGTCGCCGCGGCCAGATAGATTGACGATGACAGAGTCGTCTCGTCGCAATTCACGCGCGACTCGAATCGCGGGCAGGAGAGCGTGTGAGGACTCCAGCGCGGGGATGATGCCTTCCAGTTTGGCGCAAAGTTGAAATCCTTCGAGGGCCTCGGCATCGCTCGCGCGGACGTACTCGGCCCGCCCATTGTCATACAGAAAGGCATGTTCTGGACCGATCGCTGAATAATCGAGACCGGCTGAGATCGAATGCGTGGTCGCAATCTGGCCACTCGTATCCTGGAGCACGTACGACATGGTGCCTTGCAACACACCGATTTGGCCACCGCCACTCGCCATTCCACTGTGAAACCTTGCAGCGTGTTTGCCTAAGGAATCTCCTAGTCCGCCGGCTTCAACACCGATTAACCGGACCTCGGCGTCTGCTATGAAGGGATGAAACAACCCGATCGCGTTTGAGCCGCCACCCACGCATGCAATCAGCGCCCGCGGTAATTTTCCCGCTACAGATAAAACCTGTTCGCGCGTTTCCCGTCCAATCACGCTTTGAAACTCGCGCACCATCAGCGGATACGGATGGGGACCGAGCGCGCTCCCGAGTAGATAGTACGTATCATGCACGTTCGTCACCCAATCGCGCAGCGCTTCGTTGATTGCATCCTTTAAGGTGCGCGTGCCGGCATTCACCGTGATCACTTCAGCGCCGAGCAATCGCATTCGAAAAACATTGAGTGCCTGCCGCCGCACGTCTTCGGCGCCCATGTAAATGACACAGCGCAATCCAAACAATGCGCAAACCGTGGCCGTTGCGACACCATGCTGGCCCGCGCCGGTTTCAGCTATAACGCGATGCTTCCCCATTCGACGCGCAAGCAACGCCTGTCCCACGGCGTTATTGATCTTGTGGGCGCCTGTGTGCAAAAGATCTTCGCGCTTCAAATAGATTTTCGCCCCTCCGGCATGAGCTGTTAGCCGCCGCGCGTGAAACAGCGGCGTTGGCCTGCCACAGTAATCGCGTAGCAATTGGTGGAGTTCACTCCAAAAATTGGCGTCCTCTCTCGCGCGCGTGAACTCGTTGGTCAGCTCGTCGAGCGGCGCTACTAATGTTTCCGGCACGTAGCGACCGCCGAATTTGCCCCAATGGCCGTGCTCGTCTGGTTCGCTTCTTTTTATGGACGATTTTTGCATTGCATGGATTACCCCGGAGAGGCGTTCATCAAAGAATTGGTCGCTCTAACGGTGATGATGAAATTTTCGAGGGCCTTGTGATCTTTTAGTCCTGGCGCGCTCTCAACACCGCTACAAACGTCAACGGCATGAGGCGCTACAGTCGCGATGGCCTGGCCGACATTTTGTTCGGTTAAGCCGCCGGAGAGAATGAAGAATCGCGCGTAGGAACGGGTCGTTCCGGCTGCAAGCCAATCACATGTCAGACCAGTTCCGCCGCGGAGATTCGGGTGATGTGCATCGACCAGCACGTCGCAATCGCCAAACAGAGATACCTCTTCAGGCCGGAACTGAGGATCCGTCGAGAACGCTCTAATCACACGAAATTCGCGAGCTAATTCGCTGCATGTATAGGGTGACGTGCGCCCGTGCAATTGCACACATCGAAGCCCGGCTGTATGCGCGATATCCCGAATTTCTTTGGCGCTGGTGTCCACGAAAACCCCGACCGCGCAGACTTCGGGCGAAATCGCTTTTATGATCCCCCGGACGATTGTTGGCTCAACGTAGCGCGGACTTTGCCGATAAAAGTTGAGCCCAATCATGTGGGCGCCAAGTTCAGCGCACGCCATGGCGTCTTTCAGATTTGTCACGCCACAAATCTTGATTTGCACTGGTGTCATGGCTGGTGAGCTCCAGTTGCAACTCCTAAACGTTGCCGATCGTCAGCATCTCTAATCAAATCACGAAGGGCCGTTTCCGGATCGGGCGCGCGCATCAACGCTTCGCCTACGAGGAACCCGTGAAATCCGAGCGCCCGAAGGCGGCACAAAGATCTCGCCTCTTGTAATCCGCTTTCACTAACCATAATTCGATCGCGTGGAGCCTCCGCGATCAAACGCTCGCTTGTGTCCAATGAAACCCGAAACGTTTTGAGATCGCGATTATTTACACCGATGATTTTTGCGCCTGCGTTCAGCGCTCGATCCAATTCTTCCGAGCTATGGACTTCAACAACCGCGTCGATGGTGAGCTCGTCTTCGGCGAGCAAGCGCAGCTCCTTTAACGAAGTATTGTCCAGTGCGGTAGCGATCAACAACACAGCGTCGGCTCCGACGATCGCGGCTTCGAAAATTTGGATTGGATCGATAATAAAATCTTTACGCAGGAGTGGCAGGTGTGTACGGGATCGCGCTGCACCAAGATCGATGATCGAACCACCAAAATATTCTAGGTCAGTCAGCACAGAGATTGCGCAAGCACCACCCCGTTCATAGCAGGGAACAATCTCACTGACCGGCAAATCGTTGCGAATAATCCCAGCGGAAGGCGATCTGCGTTTGAACTCCGCGATAATGTTTAGTCGGTGTAGGTCCGACTCGAGCGCTCGTAGCAACCAATGCGGCTCAGCGTTCTTTCGAGTCTCCATTGCTCGCTCGCGAAAGTCTTGTGACAAAGGATCCGCTCGAAGTCGTGCTACGGTCTCTCGTTTTCGTTCCAGGATTTGGGAGAAAATGTTTTTGATCATGGGCTTTGATTCGTTTCCCGCACCAAAGCATCCAGCCTCGATGCCGCTCTTCCGCCGTCGATAGTTTCGCGAGCGAGACTTGCTGCAGATCGGAGGTCCGGAGCAACGCCTGCGAGGTGAAGCGCTGCAGCGGCGTTAATGATGACAAGCCCGCGCGCGGCACTCGTCGTTTTCGTCTTCTCACCTTGCAAAATCGCGCGGATCAATTGTGCGTTTTCTTGCGGTCCCTTTCCACGAAATCCGTCGAAGTGTTGACGTTCCAATCCGAAGTCGTCAGGCGATAGTGTAAATGTTTCCACATTCCCGGTCGACGAACAGGCAGCGACGTGCGTTTTGCAAGCAATGGTTATTTCATCCAGGCCATCAGCGCCATGCACCACCCACGCTTTCTCAACGCCGAGACGAACAAGGGTTGACGCGACGCGTTCAAGTAATGAGAACTGGTGGACGCCCACGATCTGGAATGGCGGCCGTGCCGGATTCGTTAGGGGACCGAGCAAATTGAATGTCGTACGCATCCCAAGCTCACGGCGCACATGCGCGACGCGCGCTGTAGCAGCATGAAAAAGAGGAGCAAATATGAAACAAATTTCGTGCTCGTTAAGGCAACGTTCCACGGTGTCGGGTGAAGCAGCTATGTTGACACCCAGCGCTTGCAGCACGTCGGCGCTCCCGCAACGTGACGTCGCGGCCCGCGAACCATGTTTCGCTACGGGGAGACCCGCACCAGCTATGACGAACGCAGCCGCTGTTGAAACGTTAAAGGTTTTTGCAGCACTTGATCCGGTGCCGGCTGTGTCGACAAAACGCGCGTGACGTGATTTCAATGGCAACGCACGATTCCGCATTGCTTCGGCAATCCCCGCGAGCTCATCGAAGGTTTCGCCCTTTACGGCGAGGCTGGTGAGCGCGGCAGCTATCTGCGCGTCTGTCGCGATAGGATTAAGCAGGCAGGCTAAGAGATTTGCGGCCTCAGCACGGCTAAGATTTTCACCGTGCATGAGTCGCAGCGTTAGTTCACGCAGTTCGAAATCGCCAGGCTCGCTCGTGTTGCGCCCACGTTTGCCTCTCCCTGGTGGCTTAATTCGAGTCGCCATCGAGAGCGCCTTTGCCATTGCACGCGCTTTATTGAGAGTTTCCTCGTATTCCGAACGTGGATTTGAGTCGGCGACGATACCTGCGCCGGTTTGAAAGTAAGCCTTCCCGTCTTTCAAGACCGCGCAGCGCAGCGTAATGCAAGAATCGACGTTGCCGTCGAATCCGAAATAACCAATCACGCCGGCGTAACAGCCGCGTCTTGTCTTTTCCAGTTCGCTGATAATTTGCATCGCGCGAATCTTCGGCGCACCAGAGACAGTCCCCGCGGGAAATGTTGCTTTGACCAAGTCGAACCCGGTACAGCCCGAACGCAGGCGACCAGTGATATTTGAAACGATATGCATCACATGGCTGTAACGTTCGATTCCCATCAACTCGGTGACGCGAACCGTGCCAAAATCTGAAACCCGGCCGACATCGTTGCGTGCCAGATCAACGAGCATAACATGCTCAGCGCGTTCCTTGGGATCAGCCAGGAGTTCGGCAGCGTTCCTCTCGTCCTGCGCGACGGTGGCCCCGCGTGCGCGGGTGCCGGCGAGCGGACGAATCTCCACTGCGTCTCCGATCAGCCCGACATGCATCTCCGGCGAGCTCCCAACAAGAGCAAAATCTTGCCCAAAC
>JBEDUS010000066.1:0-2583 GCA_040414975.1 Candidatus Udaeobacter sp. | reverse complement strand
GCCATGCGGAGTGGATGAGTTGGGCGCGTCCACGGATCGACCTCCTTTTCGGATTCTTAGATGACTCGTGCTAAATGCCGCTCCACGCTAATCAAGCTCGAACTCATGGAGATATTCGGCTTTTTTGTGCGGCGCCTGTTGATCCTTCCAGAGCAGCGCATTACCGCAGACGAGGAGGTCAAGTTCAGTGCCGAGGAAGCAGCGCAGCGCATCCTTCGGCGAGCACACGATTGGTTCCCCGCGGACATTGAAACTGGTGTTAACGAGAACAGGGCAGCCAGTCAGTTCCTTAAATCGCGTAAGGAGAGCGTGAAACCGCGGATTGGCGTCGGCGTGTACAGTTTGAATTCGCGCCGAATTGTCAACGTGTGTTACGGCCGGTATGGTCGAGCGAACAACATTTAGCTTGTCAATACCAAAAAGCCTCTGCTCATCGAGCGTCATCGCGCGTAAATGTTCGGATTTGACGTCGGCGACCAGCAGCATATAGGGGCTATCGTCGTCGAGCTCAAACCAGCTGGCGACGTCCTCGCGTAGCACAGCCGGCGCGAAGGGGCGAAAGCTTTCGCGGTGTTTGATTTTGAGGTTAAGCAACTTCTGCATGGTCGGGGAGCGCGGGTCCGCCAGGATTGATCGTGACCCAAGTGCGCGCGGGCCAAATTCCATTCGGCCCTGGAACCAGCCGACGGCTTTGCCATTCGCGAGACTCCGAGCGGCAACATCAATAGCGTCGCGATCAGAAACCCTCTCGTAGACGGCGCCAGCACTGCTGAGTTGCTGTTCGATTGTAAGCTGATCATACGCAGGGCCAAGCAATGCACCCTGCATGCTATCCGAAGGATTGACGACGCGCGGTTTTTGCAATCCAACATGCCAACCGGCCAGTGCTGCGCCCAGCGCGCCACCTGCGTCACCTGCGGCGGGCTGGATCCAAATGTCTTTGAATGCTGCATCGCGCAGGACTTTCCCGTTTGCAACACAATTGAGGGCGACGCCACCAGCGAGGCAGATGTTTGATATGTTGTACTCTCGTGCTAACGAGCGAGTAAGTCGCAAGATGATCTCGTCTGTCACGGCCTGGATAGAAGCGGCGACATCCATGTGAAATTGAGTTAACAAGTCCTTAGTCGGATCCCTTACCGGGTTTCCAAACAGGCGCGCGAACTTATCGTTCGTCATTGTCAGCCCAGTGCAATAATTAAAATAGGACTGATCCAGGCGAAATGTGCCGTCTTGCTTGAGGTCAAGAAGCTTGGAAAAAATAACGTCTTTGTACTTTGGCTCCCCGTAAGGTGCCAGGCCCATTACCTTGTACTCGCCCGAATTGACTTTGAATCCGGTGTAATAAGTGAACGCGGAATACAGTAGGCCGAGCGAATGAGGAAACAAGAGTTCTTTTTTAATATCAAGTGTGCTTCCTCGCCCGATGCCGGCGCTTGCTGTGGCCCATTCTCCCACTCCATCGATGGTAAGGACGACCGCCTCACGGAACGGCGACGGATAAAATGCGCTCGCGGCGTGACTGAAATGATGTTCTGAGAAGCGCAGTTTAGTCGCGGGGCTAAACTCGGGATCAAGATCATTGAGCATTCGACCCAGCATGCGCTTCTGGAAAAGCTTTTCCTTAATCCAGATCGGCATCGCCATGCCGAAGGATCGGAGTCCGCGTGGCGCGAACGCGACGTACGTTTCGATTAAGCGCTCGAACTTGAGAAATGGCTTCTCGTAAAAAACTACAAAGTCGATCTCGTGGAGCGAGCAGCCCGCTTGAGACAGGCAATACTCAATAGCGTTGCGCGGAAAACCGGGATCGTGCTTCTTGCGGGTAAACCGTTCTTCTTGGGCAGCCGCGACGATTTCGCCGTCGACAATCAGCGCGGCGGCGCTGTCATGATAGAAGGCAGAAATGCCTAGAGTTCGCATCTTGCTAGTTCAAAACAGCGTATAGATAAACGGAGCGACCGCGCTGCCTTGCGTCAATACGACAAGGCCGCCGAATAGCATCGCCACGAGGATGATCGGCAACAGCCAGTATTTCTTTCTGACGCTTAGAAAGCGAAGGAATTCGATGGCAAAGGACATCGGTCAAACCTCTAGAACTGGTCCTTGAGCGTTTCGGGAGTGAGGCCTGATGCTTTCGGAAGCCAATAGCTTGCCAATGATGGGTCGGGACGAAGTCGCATGGTGTCTTTGCGAAGAAGGCGCAGAACGAGGGCGACTGGCAGAACCACCGCCAAAAACAGAGTACCCATAATAATTGGTGTCAGAACCTTGCCCAGGAGCAGCCCGAACCGAAACCAAAGCCTGTTTGGTCGTGAAAATATATGAGGTGAAAAAAACGCTGCACCAAAGAAAAACCCAGCAACAATGAGGGACCACACGCGAATGGGATCGCCGCGGACAAGGGGCCACAGCGAAAGGATAAGAAAAAATGTAGCGAATACGATGCCAAAGTTGCGATCAGAGCCGACCCGCGGAGTATCGAAACTCGCGCGCTCTGGGTCTGATGCTGCCCGTTGCGGCGATAACATAGCGAAAGGGCCCCCACCCTACCTGATGTGAACCAAGTGTGGCGTTGTCAGC
>JBEDUS010000065.1:0-4034 GCA_040414975.1 Candidatus Udaeobacter sp. | reverse complement strand
GCCTGCTGCGCCTGATCGTAATCGTCCAACTGCCACGGCAAATTCGTTATGGCAAACAAGCAGAGGATGACCGCGCCGATCACCCAAACGGTGCGCGAACTCTCCAGAAAATTTTTTGCCCACGACGCATCTAGGCTTATTCAATGATCTCGTGAATCCTAGCAGCAACATTTCCATGTACGCGCGCCTGCGTGAAGATCTATCGGAAAGTTTCCTGCCCCTCCTGCGGCATCGCGTCATGGCCTGGCGAAGGGGGTAGGTCGGCTTTGCGGATTCAGGCTTGAGCAAACAATTCTTTTTTAGATTTCCGTCGCGCGCATGCGCGCGTAGGGGGCTATTGCGAAAGACCCCTCCGTACGCACGCGTAGTGATTGTAGAGAAAGTGTTGGCGCTTCGTTCGATGATCGCGGTGCCGTGGTCGGTCATCCGGTCGCAGTAACCCTTGAAGATCGCGGCGCTGTCGCGGTATGAGGGTATATCCTGCGCATAAATCGGACGTTGGATGACAATTTTTGCGTTGTGAACCGCGATTTTTTGTAGTGCAATGTTTTTCGAGGAGTTATTACGGACACGTACTGGGACCGAGGAAACGGCGTGCCCGTATGATTGAGGAAGTGGATGGCGGCGGCGCTATTGTCAACACGGCGTCGCCGCCAGGTTTTATCGTGATTTGGTCATATGCATAGTCACGCGGCGGTCTGTCTTTCGCGCCGCGTTTCTTTTCTAGGTGTTGCCACTGCTGTCGTCCTTAACTGATGGCATAAGGAAATATCCGATACGTCAATCAGCGCGTTGGATGATTGTTTTCGGTGTGGCAAACGCGGTCTTTTCCGGCACACTCTCCGACTTACCGCACAAACGAAAAGTGGCGACGCGTTGGGTTAATTCTGCCCGGCGCGTCGGCGCCGCTCGTCTCCACCTACGCGCCTCAAATCCAGGACTAGAAAAGTGAGTACAATGAATGACTTTCGATTTGACGGGGATGGGTGTTTTGACGCGCTTGCCGAACACATCCACCGGGGGCTCAAAGAACGGGCAGTCTGCGTCGTTTTTGATGATGAGATCGAGCGTTGCTGGCCGCGAAAAGACCTTGGAGATACAGAACGTCAGGAGCAAATCCAAGCTTTTGCTAAGTTTCATCGGTGGAGTGTCTCCATTCACCATTTTGAATCCGATCGCGTCGGGGCAATATTTCAGCCTTTCTAGGACTGGAATCAGCAGCCCCTAGCGTTACGATTCCTCAGCGCCCGCGTGCTCCTGCGTTTCGATCACGTTGCCAGCCGCATCGTAAACGCTGATCCCGGCATCGTGTGCGCGGCTGCGATGCTTGGCGTAGTCGATTACGTTGCTGATCGCGTTCGGTTCGCCGTACCAGAACCGACAGCGGCAGTATTGGCGGGATGTGGGGCGATTGCGATTGGGGCCACGGCTCAAGGCAGGTTTTCGCTTCTCGTAACAATTTGACCATTTTGTAAAGAAACTGGTTGTCGGGGGAGGGTCGTTTTCTGTTAAGGAAGATGTATGTTTGCTGTACAGGGGATCGCATCGCGAGTCTTGCTCAGTGGCGGTCGATCTGGCAAAAGCACGCGGGAATGAATCCGCTAAAGCGAACCCGATGGCGCAAGCGAGCGCGGTGCCCTGAAGTTTTTGGCGCCTGTGCGTTCCTCTGCGCCTGCCTGTCAGCCTATTCGCAAAACGCTCCTAGCCTTGACGACACAGCACGTTTGCTCGCCGGTCTCCCAGTTACAGGCACCCTTGCGCCACTTATCCAGACTGCCGGTTGGCAGGCGCACGCTGCAGCGATGGATAAAGCTTGGAAAACAAAGGAATACTTTCAACTTGGTCCCATCGCATCGTGGATGAGCTCCCACGCGCCCGAGTACTACCACAGCACCGGCGCGATGTATTACATGTTCAGTGGGCCGGATTTTCTTTACGCTGATGCGTTCTTTCCGGACGCGAGCACTTACATCCTGGCCGGGCTTGAGCCAATTGGCCAGGTCCCGGACCTCTCGCGGATAAGCCCGGAGACGCTGAATGCGGATTTGAGCGCATTGCGAACCTCGATGAGCACTTTGCTCATCACTCACTATTTTGTGACCGAGGAAATGAAATCCGAGCTCGGACACAGCAACATCAATGGAACACTTCCCATCGTTTACGTTTTTTTGGCCCGACTTGGGTGCACGGTGCTGGACATGACGCACGTCCACAGTCCGGCCGAGGGCGTCAAGATCACGTTTAGCCATCACGGTCGCTCACAAACGCTCTACTATTTCAAAACCGATCTTTCTGGCGGCGGCAATTCCTTTTTGCATTGGTGCTCTTCGCACGGGACCGGAGTTAGCTTGATTAAAGCTGCGTCTTATCTGATGCACGGCGAAGGCTTCTCAGGAGTCCGCAATTTCCTGCTCGGGCACAGCAACTTTATCGTCCAGGACGATTCTGGGATTCCGCTCCGGGCATTTGGAAAAAACTGGACGCTTGAGTTTTACGGCCGTTTCATCCCACACGGCGAAAAATTTGGAAAGTTTGATCAACAGAGCCTTGCCGAAATTTACCATCGAAATCCGCCGCCACCCGAGCTCGGCTTCGCCTTCGGTTATTGGTGGCAGGCCGAGCGCGGCCTTCTAATTCTCGCCCGCCGAAAATAATCCGGAGCCGCTCTGCACCGGTAGCAGTGGTTACCGCGTCGCCTTACAGACTGGCGGGGGCAGGTCAGGCTTCGACGTCTGCGCTCGCGGAACATGCTTTTTATAGCCGCGTCTCGCGCGTAGGAGACCTTTGCGAAAGCGCTGCCGATCGTTAATTAAACGCGCGGCAGGAATTCCTCGCGCACGATCTTTCCGTTTTTCGCAGTGTAAACGCCAACCTCCGACAGTTGCATTCGCTCTTTCGAATTTTTGTCGGTTACGTCGGCATCGTACTGCACCACGAAACGATCGTGAGCGACGTATGGTTCGCTCACTTTGAAACTGTGCACCTGCATGTTTTGCTCGAACCATTCGGTTTTGCCACGCACACCTTCGATGCCGCGTGTTTCGGGCGAACTACCAGCCGTCGTGCGCGCTTCCACGCTCACAATGTCTTTGTCGTAAAGCGTGTCGATCGCTTCCTTAAATGCCTGTTTGCGGGTTAACTCAACCACCTTCTTTGCTACTTCCTCAGTGTTCATTCTTTCTCCTTTGTTTACATAGACAGTTATTTTTCAAAGAATTTTCGCCTTTATGAAATACGACGAATGAGTAAGCGAGTTTAAGACAATTATTCTGCGTTTCTATCGCTTTCCCAAGCGGTTGGAGCGGTGTTGGCGTTACAGGCTAGCAGGGTAGGTCGGCTTGGCGGATTCAGGCTTGAGCAAACAATTCTTTTTTAGGTTTCCCTCGCGCGCATGCGCGCGAAGTGGTTGTTGCGAAAGATCCTTCGCTGGTGGCCGCACCGTCGCGCTACCAGGGGTAGGTGGGCTCTGCGGATTAAAGGCTTGGGCAAAGAATCTTTTTTATGTCACATCTACGCGCGCGTAGGGATTATTGCGAAAGACCCCTCTATCAAGCCGAGCAAAGCGCAGCCGGGGCGCAGGCCTCTCGAGATGCTCAAACTCAGCGCGCCGGAATTGGATGGTTCGCCTTCATTTCCGGCCTCGCCGCTTTTGTCGGCGGTGTGCCTCTGACGCGAGCTATGATTCCGTGGGCAATGCCGGAAGCATCGACGTAACGACCACAGATATTCCCTTGCGAACTGATTCCATTAAGCGATGTAAAGGTTGACCCGGGAAAATCGAAAGTGAAGAAATTGTTTGGCGGGACAAAGAAGAGTCCATGAGTGACGCCTGAGCTGTCCGTATATCTGCCCACCACCCAGTTCCTATTGTTATCTCCAAAGAGGATTGTCGTAGTGGAGCCCGAAGGATCGATCGGGAAGTGCAACGTCCCATTGGCGTCCCGGTAGTAGCCGTGAAGGATTCCTGAGGCGTCTACATAGTATCCCACCACCAAGTGTTTTGAATCATTGATGTCGTAAGCAAGGGTCTGGGC
>JBEDUS010000064.1:0-6260 GCA_040414975.1 Candidatus Udaeobacter sp. | reverse complement strand
GCTTCCAGGATTTGCGGAACAACATGCTCAGGCGTGACAAAGTTGATGTTGTGGCAGCCGATCCTTTGTAGATCCAGCATGATTTGCGCGAGCTTTGCTGCGGTCACTTCTCCACCGTCGCCGAACTGGCTCGTCTCGAAATTCTGGCAAAACACGCATCGCAGATTGCACCAGCCAAAGAAGATGGTGCCCGAACCTTTCCAGCCGCGCAGGCAATCTTCCTCACCGAAATGTGGGAAAGCGCTCGCCACCCGGCCGAGCCGCCCGCTCTTGCACACGCCGATCTTATTGTTCAAACGGTCAATCTCGCAATCACGCGGGCAAACGCGACACGATCGCAGCGATTCGACGGCTTTAGTAGCACGTTTCTGAAGAATTCCTTTCTCGAACGCCCGCACATATGCTGGAATAAAATCTTTGCGCGCCACTACAAAGCGCCCGCCGCCATCCAACTCGAAGGGCAACGAGTCGTAATTCAACTTCCCACTAAAGCTCCACATCATGGGTTCGGTAACTTATTCACTCGACGACTACGCGCCATTCGAAGACAGACCCATCCGGGCCGTCGAGGGCTACCCGCCGAAACCGGATACGAAAGCAGAATTGCGTGTTGTGATAAGCTATCAGCAATGGCGGTTAAGACGGAAAAGGAACTCAACGAGACACAGCGCAGCCTTTGGCTCAAAGCTGTGGCCGCCGTTGAGCTACGCAATCTCGGTTATGCGATTTCGCTTTTGCAGGAAATCCTGAAACAGGAGCCGCAATTTCTCACGGGACGACAGTTGCTGCGGCGCACCGAAGTCACAAAAAGCAGGTCAACCAAGAGAAGTTTTCTCAATATCTCGACAGCGCCGCTCGCTGTCATGAAGGCGCAGCGAGAAATCAAGAAGGATCCTGAACGCGCAATTGCAATGCTGGAAAAAGTGCTCGAAGACGAGCCTTATAATCGGCAAGCCAACCTGACTTTAAAGGTAGCGGCTACCGCGGCGGGCTGGCCAGAGATCGGCGTCTTCGCGTTGCGCACGTTGCTCGAAGAAAATCCGCGTGACCTCAAGGTATTACACGAACTGGGGCGTTTGTACCACGAGCTTGGAGAGAACGATCAAGAAGTCGAGGTCTATAATCAAATCATCGAGATCAATCCATTGGATGCCGAAGCGGTCCGTCTGAGCAAAGACGCGGCTGCCCACGCGTCGATGAAAGGCGGTGGATGGACGCAGGCTGAAAGTTACCGCGACCTGATTAAGGACAAAGAGATGGCGATTTCCCTCGAGCAGCAAAGCCGCATGCGATTGACCGGCGAATCGCTAGAGCAACAGATCGCCGAAACATACGCGCGTCACAAGGCAGAGCCGACGAAGGTCGACCTTGTTCGGCGCCTGGGTGCGTTGAACGAGCAAAAGGAGGACTTGGATGCATCGCTTGGATGGTATCAATATGCGGCCGACCTGACCAAAGGTGCAGACACTGGATTAGTCCGAAAAGCTTCCGATTTGAAAATCAAATGCCTGGAGCGCGAGATCGCTGCACAGGAGGAATTTCTCTCAACACACGGTGCAGCCCATGAGTTGCATACAAAGAAGTTTGAAGAACTGGACGCTGTCAAAGCGAGGCGCGCAGAAATCCTCATTGCCGACGCACGTGAACGCATCGCTCGAAATCCGACCGATCTTCACCTTCGGTTCGAGTTGGGCGAGCACCTTGTCAGTGCTAGATATTTTCGGGAAGCCGTACCGGAATTGCAGCGTGCAAGGCAAAATCCGCACGCGCGTTTGAAAGCGATGAACCTGCTCGGTTGTTGTTATGGCGAGCTAGGGATGCTTGACCTTGCAGCTAAGCAACTGGAGGAAGCGTCGAAGGAAATCCTGCCAATGGATGCGATGAAGAAAGAGATCGTCTACAATCTCGCGCTTGTTTATGAGCGGATTGGGCGAACCGGACAAATCGCTCGCCTGTATGAAGCAGATTTACGAAGTCGAACACGGTTACAAAGATGTGGCAAGACGCGTGGAGAGCTCGTACGGACAAAATGTCCCTGAGATCTGATCGACCTTCGGGTGTACGATTAATCAGCAATCGCCGCCTGAGGGTGGCCGGCAAAGTTCGCGATCAAAACGAAATCAGGATTCATCCGCATCCAAGTGCGCACTTGTTTTCGATTCTTAATTGGCCGGATTAATCCGGCGGATTCAATCGGAAAAAGCCATGAAAAGTAAAATCACAATTATTTCGCAGTTTTGCGTGTTCTCTCTGGTGATTGCAGCGTTCAGCCTGGCCGGAATGGCCATCGCCCAAGACGCTCCAACGAATAAGACTTCATCGCTTAGCGTGAAGGACAAGACTTTCATGAAGAAAGCAGCGAAGGGTGGAATGATGGAGGTCGCCATGGGCAACCTGGCTGAGCAAAATAGCCAGAGCGACGACGTGAAATCGTTCGGCAAACGAATGGTCACCGATCACAGCAAGGCCAATGACGAACTAAAATCAATTGCTCAACAAAAAGGCGTCACCCTACCCAACCACGAGCCGAGTCTTAAGTGGAGCTCGGACAAGACCTACATGAACATGATGGTCAAGGATCACGAAAAGGACCTGGCAGAATTTCAGGAGGAAGCAAAAACCGGCAGCGACCCAGAGCTGAAAAAATTTGCAGAGGACACGGCCAAGGTGGTCCAAGAACATCTTGACCTGGCCAAAGAAACTCAAACCAAGCTGCAATAAGGAACGCACTAACTGCATGAATGCGGCACGCCTCGAAAGGCGTGCCGCATTTTTATTTAACAACGGCTTCAGCCCGGTGTGACTGAAATTACCCCGGATGAAAAGCGTCTTGGCTTTTGTAACGCGAAACTCAATCTTCTAATCGATGCGCAAGACCAAGATCGTTTGCACGCTCGGTCCGGCTACGGAAAAGACCGAGGTGTTGCGTCGGCTAGTGCAGAAAGGAAGCGACGTATTCCGATTAAACATGAGCCATGCCTCGCACGATTGGGTGCGCGAGATTGTTCCGCGCATCCGACTGTTGGCGCAAAAGGCCGGGCGACCGGTTGCGCTGCTACTGGATACACAAGGCCCGGCGATCCGAACTGGCGTACTAAAAACGAGTCTGCATTTAAGGCCCGGCGACATTTTGGAGTTCACGGTACGCGGGACGAAAAGCAAAGAGCCCTATTCGGTGGATGTGAATTATCAGGGGTTTTCTGAGGATGTGACGGTTGGCGACACCATTCTGGTCGATAACGGCTTGATCAAATTGCTCGTGCTCGACAAGGGAAAAAATCGGGTGCGCTGCAAGGTTTTGACGCGCTCAATCCTCGGTTCACGACGTCACATTAACCTGCCTGGCGTGCTCGTGAATCTTCCCTCGCTCACGAGCAAGGACCTGGCCGATATCTCTCTTGGCGTAGAGATCGGCGCGGATTTCATCGGGCTGAGTTTTGTGCGCGAAAAGAGCGACATCGAACTGCTACGAAAACTCCTGTCGAGGAGGAAGAGCAAGGCACAGATCGTGGCAAAGATTGAAGATCAACTGGCGGTGCGCTCAATCGATAAGATGATTGAGAGTGCGGACGTGATCATGGTCGCACGCGGCGATTTGGGAATCGAATGCCCAATCGAAGACTTGCCAATAATTCAGCGCCGGATTGTTAAGAATTGTCTTCGCTTCGGCAAGCCGGTCATTGTCGCCACTCAGCTATTGGAATCGATGATCAACAATCCCATGCCCACTCGCGCCGAGATCACCGACGTGGCAAATGCAGTTTTCGAACAGGCCGACGCCGTGATGCTCAGTGGTGAAACGACGATCGGGCATTACCCGGTTGAATGCGTCGAAGTTTTGCACCGCGTCGCGATGCGCATCGAACGCAGCGGTGGAGCGGGTTATGCAGAAGGCGCACGCCTGGAAAACATTCGACAGAAAATGGTGGCTTCAGCGGTCACGCTCGCAAACTCGCTCCAAGATTCAAAACTCGTGGTCTTCACATTACAGGGAAGGATGGCGCGGTATGCGTCGGGGCTGAGACCCTACCGCGCACCGATCTTTGCTTTCACTCCAAGCGAGGAAGTTTACAGGCAGCTCGCGCTTTACTGGGGAACGTTTCCCGCCTGCATCGATTTTGCCGGCGGTCCGGACAGAACCATGGCAACCGCCGAGAGATTCTTGCGCAAGAACAGGTGGGCTGCCGCGGGAGATCGCATGGTGATGATCAGTGACGTGCGAATGGGGCAGGCACTGATCGATTCGATCCAAGTGCGCGTCGTCAAATGAAGCCGGTGAAAACAAAACGCGCGGAGTGCTCGTCCGCGCGTTCTAAAGGCAAGATATTTGATCCAGATTAAGCTTCCACCGGCAATTCGACGTCGACGGGGCGCTCTTTCTTACTGAGAGCGCGGCGAAGCTTCGAGAGCGCGATGTTCTGCAACTGCCGAATCCGTTCGCGGGTAACGCCGAATTTCTTGCCTACCTCCTCGAGCGTCTTGGGTTTACCGCCATCCAGACCAAAGCGCTGGAAAATGATCTTTTTCTCGCGATCATCGAGAACGTCGAGCAGACCGCCGACTTCGTTGCGCAGGTTTTTGTCCCGCAGCAATTCAAACGGCGTTTGCGCGTCTTCGTCGCCAACGATCTCCCCGAACTCAGTGGAATCATCGTCACTAATCGGCGCATCGAGCGATGCTGGCCGGATCGAAACGGTTTTTAGCTGCGAGACTTTTCCGCTAGCAATTCCAATTTCATCACCCAGCTCGTCGTCTGTGGGCTCGCGGCCAAGCTCCTCGCTCATTTGCAGCGAAACGCGGCGCATCTTGGAGATTTTGTCCACCAGATGCACAGGCAGACGGATCGTCTTGCTCTGGTTCGCCAGCGCCCGTTTGATGGACTGCTTAATCCACCACGCGGCATAAGTGCTCAGTTTCCCGCCCTTCGCCGGATCGAACCGTTCCACAGCCTTCATCAGACCGATATTTCCCTCTGAGATCAGATCGAGAAGCGGCAGGCCGAGATTCGCGTAATCATGCGCTATCTTGACAACCAGACGCAAGTTAGACCGAATCATCAGTGCTCGCGCTTCGCGATCGCCTTTCTTAATCTTAGCGGCCAGCTCGATCTCTTGCTCTGGAGTCAACAGCGGGATTTGCCCGATCTCGCGCAGGTAAATCTTGATTCCGGTATCGCTATCCTCAGCAGCCATATAACTCTTTTTCATCAATCATTTGGGGGTTCGACTCGACAACTTCCCGTACATTGAATTCGTGGGGGCCTTGTCAATCACGCTTTGTATCATCCCGGGAAGTATTTAACAAGGTTAAATATTCGAAATAACGACAATCGCCGGATGCCTCCTGTTCAATCTTTTCGAAGGGCCATAATCGCCCGCATTCCAAGCCCCAACCTAATATATTCTACGGAATCGGGCTACGTGCATCGCCTCCCACTTTAGAGGGATATTTGACGCTTTTCCCTGCCACCATTTTCTGCAACGCTGCAACGGCGATGCTGGCAAAAATTTACTCTGCAGCAGTCTATGGCGTGGACGCGTACGAGGTAGAAATCGAGGTCAACGGCGCCGGCGGCGATCCGAACATAGTTATTGTTGGCCTGCCAGACGCTGCTGTAAGGGAGAGCCGCGATCGGGTGACCACTGCTATAGCCAATAGCGGCTACTACTGGCCGCGCGGTCGTACGACGATCAATCTTGCCCCGGCCGATATCAAAAAAGGAGGGCCTAGTTTTGATCTACCGATCGCCCTCGGAATGATTGCAGTGACAGAAGGACTGGATAGCTCGCCGTTTGAAAACTTGAGCTTTGTGGGCGAGCTGGCCTTGGACGGCACGGTCCGACCGGTGAAAGGCGTTTTGCCAGTCGCATTGGAGGCGCGGCGCCGCGGCAAGCGCGCGTTATTCGTCCCGGAGGCAAACGCTCTCGAAGCCGCTATGGTCGATAAGATCGACATCTACGGCGTGCAAAATTTGCGGCAGACATTCGGCTTTTTGCGCGGCGAAAGCCCCCTGCTTCCTACACGAGCCGATTTGACAGGTTTTTTTGCCACCCACCAGAGCTATGACATCGATTTCGGAGACGTAAAAGGCCAGGGACATGTCAAACGCGCGGTGGAAGTCGCGGTGGCTGGGGTCACAACGTGTTGATGGTCGGGCCGCCCGGCTCGGGAAAATCGATGCTGGCCAAACGGATCCCTACAATTATTCCGCCTCTTTCACTCGAGGAAGCAATTGAGACGACAAAGATTCATAGCATCGC
>JBEDUS010000063.1:0-27456 GCA_040414975.1 Candidatus Udaeobacter sp. | reverse complement strand
ATTGAGTGGGCGGCGCTGCACCAAGGAGCGGCATGTAAAAGCCGGCCGTGTCCGTCTGCTGATCGAACGGTCCCTGCATCAATGTGTCGGGAACCACGCCTACAATTGTTCGCCATGGTTGCGGCTCACCCGGGTTGAAAATTCGGACCTGATGCCCGAGCGCGCTTTGATTGCCCCAATGCTTCCGCGCAAAACTTGCGTTCACGATCGCGACCGGTTCCTTTGTGTCGGCATCATCAATCGTGAAACCGCGCCCTTCCAAAATCTTTAGCCCGAGTGTCGAAAAATAATTGTCCGACACGGATTCGAAGTTTCCGCGCGGTCGATCCCGGTCTGTTAGATAACTGTGACCGTCGACTTCATACTGCCCGCCGCCTGCAAATGTCATTCGAAACCGATCACTTAACGCTGCGGACTGAAATTGCGGATTGGCGCGCAATTCCCGAACGACGCGCTTGAAGAAATCGCGACGACCATCTTCAGTATAGGCGCCTTCCATCAATGCCATCCGGGCGCTGTAAATGGCGTTCTCGTCGTAACCGTAATCGAGCTTGAGCTGGTTTCGGATCGACCTGATCTCAAGGGTTGCGGCGATCAACAGCGTCGCCGTGAGTGCGATCTGGCCGATCACAAGAAGTCGTGTGATGATGTTGACCAACCGACTGCTATTGCCGCGGCCTCCTTCTTTCATCATTTCCGCTGCGTTGCTGTGAGCACTGACTAATGCCGGGACAAGGCCGGAAGCGAGCGTCGCGAACAAGGTTATCCCGACGGTGAACGCGAGCACCCGCCTGTCGATTGTAAATCGAATCCAGTAGGGCAATCCAGACCCAGACGGCAGCGCGTTTGTGGCGCGGGTCAGCATGTCGACGCTCCAATAGGCAAGAAGAACTCCAGCGGCTGCTCCAAAAACCGCGACCACCAGACTTTCGGTCAACATTTGCCTGACGAGTCGCCAACGTGTGGCTCCCAGCGCGCCCCGGATCGCCAACTCTTTTGCGCGTAGTGCGGTGCGACCAAACTGCATGTTCATGACGTTCACGCACGCAATCAGCAAGACGAGAATGACCGCAGCCAACATCGCCCAGGCGGTCTGCCGAAATTGAAGGCCAATGAGCGAATTCGCGAGCGGCGTCACCGTCGCCGATGTGAAGTTTTGGTTTGTCTTTGGATAGTCCTGCGCCAGCTGGCGGGCAAGAGTGATAAATTCCGCATTTGCCTGATCGAGAGTTACCCCCGGTTTGAGCCGACCCATCACTGACGGTGCGGCGTTGTTTGCACCGATGACGAGCTGGCCGCGCGGTATCGGCGGAAATTGATTGTAAAGCGGGGTCCAGAGTTGCTCGAAATTTGGGAACTTAAAATTCGGCGGCATAACACCGATGATCGTTCCAGCTTTGCCATTAACTCGAACGTTTTGTCCGACGACATTGGCATCGCCATTGAAATCCCGTTTCCAAATTTCATAGCCGAGGATGACGACCCTCTCCGCGCCCGGTTTGTTGTCCGCGGCGGTAAAGTCGCGTCCAATAATCGGCGATACACCAGTGATCTTGAAAAAATCTTCTGTGACGTAACCGCCATTGTAACGTTGCGGATTGTTCTTGTAGGTAACGTTTATTGTCGACCCACTGAGATAGCCAGCCATCAAGGAGCATGAGTTCTGAGTCGCTTTCAGATCTTCGTAATCCTGAGCCGTCGGAATCACGCCGAACCCGAAGTTGTTGTTTTGATCGGACGCTTTCGGATCGATCAGCCCAATGGTCACCAGCTGCTCCGGATGCGGAAAGGAAAGCCCGCGCAACGCGACTGCATTGACGACCGTAAATTGAGTCGTAGCGCCCCCGATGCCGAGCGCAAGCACAAGCACGGCGAGAAAACAAAAGACTTTGTCTTTAAACAAAACACGGAGGCCAACTCGGACATCTTGACGAAAGGAATCTAGAATCATGACGAATTTCTTCTGATCATCGGTTAACTACTCGTGCCGCAGAGCAACCATTGGATCGACTTTCATGGCCCGGCGGGCCGGAATGTAACAGGCGAGCAGCGCAACCCCGATGAATAGGGCAGCGACACCCGTAAAGGTCAGAGGATCGCTCGGCTTGACGCCGTAGAGTACACCTGCCATCAAGCGCGACACGATCATCCCGCAAGCAAGTCCAACCGCAGCACCCGCAATTGCGAGTTGTAAACCTTGCTGGACAATGATGCGCAGGATGTTGATTTTTTGCGCCCCCAGTGCCAGCCGAATCCCGATCTCGTGGGTGCGCTCGCTGACAAGGTACGAAATCACTCCATAAACTCCGAGCGAGGCCAGCAGCAATGCGGTCAGTGCGAACAATGCGACCATTTCCATCGAGAACCGCCGCTGTGAAAGAGACGCAGACACGGTTTTGGTTAATCTTTGGGCACCGAACACCGGAAGCGTGGCATCGAGCGATTGTACTTTCTTGCGCACTTGGTCGGGAATGGTCGCGGTGTTCAGATGTCCGCGCAGCAGGATTGCCAAATGTTTGGCGCCTGTCTGATAGAGGCTGAGATAAAGTTGCGGCGCGTCGGCTTGCGCGAGCGATTCTGTCCGTGCATTCGCGATGACACCGATAACGGAGATCCATGGAGAACCAGGTCTCGCTGATTTGAACCGCTTACCCAGAGCTTCCTCGTTAGGCCAGTAAGTGTGCGCAAACGCTTCATTAACGACCGCCACTTGCGGAGCGGTGTCGTTGTCGAACTCGTTGAACAGGCGGCCACGCAGTAGCGTGAGTCCGAGCAAATGAAAGTACTCGGGCGTTACTCTGGCTCTTTGGACAATGGTAGGTTTTTCTTGATCAACATTTTGGCCCTCAAAGGTCAGAAAGAAATGTCCTTCCAGGACATTTAGTTCGTGCTGGGTTGTATCCAGCGGAATCGCCGCTGGATCGCCGAGTGCCACTTCTTCTACTCCCGGCAACTTTGCGCAGCCGCGAACCAGCTCCCGAACGAACGGCGCTTCCTGAGAAGCGGTTGCGTATTTGTCAACACTCGGATCGTTAGGATAGGGCATTCTTGTCCGCACGGTCATCACGTTTTGCGGTTTGAACCCGATCCGAACGTTCAGCAAATCCCAGAAGCTCCGGAGCAAAAGGGCCGCAGCAATCATCAGAACCACAGAGAGCGCGAATTCGGTAATAACCAATGCGCGCCGGGTTCGCGCGCGTTCAGCCGAACCGGCGGAGCCGTAGCCATCCTGTTTGAGTACATGATTCAAATCAACTCGGCCGGCTTGCAACGCCGGAGCCAGCCCAAACGCCACCCCGGAAAAAACAGAAGCGGCGAGAGCAAAGCCGAGAACGGTCCAGCTGACGGAGATTGGATTGAGCCGCGGCAGATTATCGGGGACGAATCCCAGTAGAAAATCTTTTGCGAAAAATAAAATCGCCAGGCCCGTTATTCCGCCGAGTAAAGAAAGGACCAAACTTTCCGTGAGTAATTGCCGCGTCAGACGCGCTCGGTTCGCTCCGAGCGCCTGGCGAAGAGCGATCTCGCGCCCGCGTGTGGAGGCCCAGGCAAGTACGAGGTTCGCTATGTTAACGCAGCTAATCAGAAGGACCAGTCCCACTACCCCAAACAGCAGAATGAGTGACTGACGAACGTCGCCGACGATTTTGTTTTTCAATGGCAGCAACCGAATCTGCCACCCATTTTGCGCGGGGTAATCTCCTGAGAATTGTCTCTGTAACGACGCGACGAGTGCATCTATTCGCTTCTGTGCCGCCGGGATCGTCAGCCTGGGCTTGAGTCGCGCAATTGCTGTCGGAAGATTCCGTCCGCTGCGCCGCGGATGATCAGCCATCGGCGCGCCGTAGAAACTCGTAGCCGCCCAAATTTCGATGTTCCTTTCCTCCGCAGTTCGCCCGGGAGAATCAAAACCGGCAGGCATGACGCCAACGATCCGATATAAATCGGTGTCCATCCGCACACTTTTCCCAAGAATCCGTGGATCGCCGCCGAACGCTCCCTTCCACAGGCTGTCGCTGATCACAACTTCCGGAATAAGACCCGGCGAGTGGTCGTGTGGATCGAAGCCGCGGCCCAATTGCGGCTTCACGCGCAGCAGTTCAAAGTAATTCGGCGCAACAATGAGCAACCGGACCCGCGCAGGTTGAGTCGATCCGGTGAGATTGTTTTCATCAAACCAGGTTGGCGAAACGTACTCGAAAATTCCGGAACGCTGGAGGTCCTGCCACTCGGGTTCGGACATTCCGACATCGCGCCCGCCAACGCCGTGAAGATCGTCCTGGACGCTTACCAGTTGCTCGGGTCCAGCGTATGGCAACGGTGCCAACAGGGTAGCATCGACAACAGTAAAAATCGCGCTGGTGGCTCCAATTCCCAACGCCATGGTGACGACTGCGATTACACTAAATCCGGGAGATTTACGGAACTGGCGCAGAGCGAACTTGAGATCGTTCATATCACTCGCAGCGCAGCGCCTCCATTGGATCGATACGTAAGGCATCGCGGGCTGGAAGATAGCAGGCCGTAAGAGCCACAAGGCCTAGCAGAATGGCGGCGCCGGCAAGGCTCAAGGGATCGGTGGTTCTCACACCGTAGACCACGCTGCTCATCAGCCGGGTCAGGACGAGGGATGCGACGAGGCCAATCACCGAGCCGATACAGGCCAATCTTATGCCTTGCCCCAGAATAAGTTTCAGGACGTCTTCACGCTGAGCCCCGAGCGCTACACGGATTCCGATTTCGTGTGTGCGCTGAGCAATCGCATAAGCGGTCACGCCGTGAACTCCGACGCTGGCCAGCACCACGGCCAGGCACGCAAACAGCCCCAGCAGCACGACATTGAATTGCTGGGACGCGAGCGAGAGGGAGCGGACCTGTTCCATGGTCCGCACACGGGAAATGGGCAAGTCGCGGTCGATGCTCCAGATCGCCTCACGCACGACAGGCACAAGTGCATTCGGATTCCCCTGCGTTCCCTGCGTTCGCACCACCCAATCGCGCAACAAGCCGCCCCGGCCGTCAAACTGGGAAATTGGGAAATAGACCGCCGGGCGCGGCGGAGTCGCAATATCAAACTCGCGAACGTCGTCCACGACTCCTACGACGGTCAACCACGGGGCCGGATCACCCGGAAGGCCTTGCTTGATGCGCTTGCCGAGGGGATCCTCGTTCGGCCAGTAAATTCGTGCGCAGGCGCGGTTGATAACGATCACCGGGAGGGTCAGCGCCGTGTCGTTCCAGGAAACATCGCGTCCCTCGCGGAGGGGAATCCACATCGCGCGGAAATATCCTGGGCTGACGACATTGTAGTCGGCCATCGGAATCTCACCCGGCCCAACCGGCGGCCGCCCTTCGATGCTGAATCCCTTGCCGCTGCGGTAAAGGCTTAATGGCAAAAAAGAGACAGCGGCCGTCGATTTCACACCGGGCAACGCTCCGATCTTTTCTAAAGCCTGTTGGTAGAACGCGGTTCGTTGCGATAGAGAGGAATATTTCTCGGCTCGGGGGATGACGCGAAATGTAAGAAGACCTTCAGTTTGAAATCCCAGAGGAGCCTTTTCGAGAAGCAGAAAACTGCGAAGCATTAACCCCGCACCGACAAGGACAACCACGCCGAGCGCGATTTCTGCGACGACGAGTGAGCTCCTCATCTTCTGGCCCGGGCCGCCCGCCGTCTCTCGGGCTCCCTCCTTCAACCCGTCGTGCACGTTATAGCGCGTGGCGAAGAGCGCGGGCCAGATTCCGAACGCGAGGCCCGCAAATGTTGAGATCAACAGCGTGAACACGAGGACCGGGCCGTTGACGCCGATGCTACCAAATAGTGGAAGATCACTAGGGCTAAGCCGAAGCAGCAGCGGCACGCCCCATAGTGTCAAAAATACGCCGAGAACGCCTCCTGCCAGGGCCAGTAGCAGGCTCTCGGTTAGCAACTGGCGGACGATTCGCATCCGTCCGGCACCGAGCGCGAAACGCACGGCGAGCTCGCGCCGCCGCGTTGAGGCGCGCGCCAGCAGCAGGTTGGCTAAATTCGCCCAGACCATCAGGAGGATGAAGCTGACCGCGCCCAGAAGGATCCATAACGCCGCGGAAGTCGCCCCTGGCACCAGCTCGCTTCGGAGCGGCCTTAGATTAATTCCGACTCCGGTGTTCGACTGCGGATACCGCTGCGCCAGCCGACGCGCAATGCCGTCCATCTGCGCTTGGACCCCGGGCAGCGAAACGCCCGGCTTCAGCCGCGCCAGGACTCCCTGCAAGTGGTGGCTTCCATGATTAGCTAGTTCGGCAGGACTGAGGCCGATGGGAACCCACAACTGGTCCTCGGCCCCTGCAAGATGGAAGTTGGCGGGATCAGGAAAGAGAAACTCCGGCGGCATGATGCCTACGACCGTGTAGCTCGCGCCATTCAGAAGAATGGAATGGTTTAAGATTTGGGGATCCCCGCCAAAACGGCTTACCCACAGGCTATAAGCCATCACCACGACGCGCGGGCCGCCCGCAACATCCTCAGCGGCCGTGAACACCCGCCCGAGGGCGGGGCGGAGGCGCAATAAGTTAAATAGACTGGCCGAAACCGCCTCGCCTTCTACACGCAGCGGTTCTCCGGCCCCCGTCAGGTTAAAGCTCCGGTCCTCGATCGCCGCCATGTCCTCGAACACGGAGTTCTGCTGGCGCCAGTCCGCGAAATTTCCGGGCGCCACGTCGTTCAACTCGCTCTGGTAGTAGGGCAGACGTACTCGTTCCCAAACCATGACTAGGCGGCTGAAGTTCGGATAGGGCAGCGGCTGAAGGAGGACAGCATTCAATACGCTAAAGATCGCCGTGCTTGCGCCGATACCGAGCGCCAGCGTGAGGACCGCGACAACAGTAAACCCCGGCGACTTGCGGAGTTGCCGGACAGCAAACTTCAAATCTGCGATCATTGTTCTTCCTTCACGATCCAACCGTCGCGGAGTTGAATGACGCGTTTGCCGTAGGAGGCATTTTTTTCGGAGTGCGTGACCTGCACGATTGTCATGCCTTGCTCATTCAGCTTGCAGAAGAGTTCCATGATCTCTTCGCCCTGACTGGAGTGCAGGTTTCCAGTCGGTTCGTCAGCTAGCAGAAGTTTTGGTTCGGCGATGATTGCACGCGCAACGCCCACAAGCTGCTGTTGTCCGCCGGATAGCTGACTCGGATATAGATCTTTTTTGCCGACGATTTGGAAACGGTCGAGCATGTCCCCGACCATCGCGGCGCGTTCGCTCTTTTTGTAGTGGCGATACGACAGTGGGATATCGAGGTTCTCGTAAACCGTGAGGTCATCGAGCAAGTGATACTGCTGGAACACGAATCCGATCTGCTCGTTCCGCAGTGTCGCGCGTTCCTTCGGCTTTAAATGATGCACCGCGGTGTCGCCGAGGAAATATTCACCGCGCCAGCCGTGATCGTGCATTCCGAGAATGTGTAATAGCGTCGATTTCCCTGCGCCGGACGGCCCCATCACGGAGACGAAGTCGCCTTCCTCGACTTCCAGGTTGATGTCGCGCAAGACGTAAAAAAACTTTTCCTTCGCCAAAAGATAACAGCGTTCGAGATTTGTAAGCTTGATCATGATTAAGCGTTATGGTCCAGGGCGACCACCGGATCGGCGCGCGCCGCGCGATGGGCCGGGATGTAACTGGCGAGCAAAGCGACTGCTGTCAGTGCGATCGTTACGAACACGAATGTCGCGACGTCAAAGGCGCCAACATTGTAGAGCAACGCAGACAACAGCCGAGTCGACAGAAAAGCGAGGGCCAATCCAATGAGGGTTCCGATTCCAACCAATTTCGTTGCGTGTCCCACAATCAGTCGCACAACGTCGCGACGTTGGGCCCCCAGGGCCACGCGAACGCCGATCTCATGCGTGCGTTGGACTACGAGAAACGACATGACTCCATAAACTCCAACCGTGGCGAGAAGCACGGCGATAGCGGCAAAGACGCCTAGCAAAACAACCGAAAGCCGGCGCGGCGCAATCGAATCTGCTACGACTTCGTCGAGGGTGCGCACACGGGCAATCGGCAACTCGGAATCGATCGATTGGATCTGACTCCGAATGGCGGACGATAGACTGCGCGGATCGAGTTTGCTTCTGGCAACAACAACCATGCTGCGCAGCGGAAATTGCGTGTGTGGCAAATAATATTCCGCCTGCGGATCGACGTCGAGCCCGCGATGTCGCATGCTGCCGACAATTCCGATAATCGTAATCCATTTCGGATCTTTGTGCGGGTCGTCAAAGGTGATGCGTTTTCCCAGTGCATCGCCATTCGGGAAATATTTTCGTGCGAGTGCCTCATTGATAATCACGACTTGTGGTGAAGTGGATGTATCGGCTTCGTTAAAAAAGCGGCCTTGCAAAAGCGGGACTTGCAACACACGGAAGAAATCGGGCGAAACCACGCGAATTTCTTCGTCCGGTCCCGGCCCACGGCCGTGGGGCGGCGCACCTTCAATCTCAAACGACGCGTCGCTGTTCGATCCGCTCAACGGAAGAAGGGCGGCGATGGCGCTGGCTTCGACGCCTGGCAGTTGCGAAATGCGCCGCTGGGCTTCCGTGAAAAATTTGATTGCGTTCTCGCCGCCGAGATAACTCGGCCCGGACGCGGGATATTTTATTTGCGGCAAAGAAACGACTGCTGTCAGGACATTGTGCGGATTGAATCCGGGATTCACGTTTTGCAATCGCACAAAACTTTTCATCAACAGTCCGGCGCCAACGAGAAGAATGAGAGCGAGCGCGATTTCAGCGACAACCAGCACATTGCGAATTCGATTGCGGCTGCCGCCGACCGTTGATCCGCGGCCGCCTTCTTTCAGCGCTTCGGTTAAATCCGGTTTCGCGATAGCGACTGCCGGAACCAGTCCGAATAGAATTCCAGTCAAAATCGCGACTGTGGCCGTAACGAGCAATACAGCAAGATCGACATTCACTTCGCTCAAACGCGGGATCGTGTGCGCACCGATGCGTTTGAGGAAATCGAGCGTCCAAATCGACAACAAAATTCCGACTAACGCGCCACCAAGCGCAAGCAGCACGCTTTCAGTCAGAACTTGTCGCAGCAATCGCAATGGCCCGGCGCCAAGCGCAATGCGAATGGCGAATTCGCGTTCACGCGCACTTGCACGCGCCAGAAGCATGGTCGCCAGATTGGCGCACGCGATCAGCAAAACGAACGCAACTGCGCCGAGCAAAATCACCAGACCGGGGCGCATTTCGCCAACGACCTGGTCCTGGAGCGGATAAATCGTGCTCCCGAAATTCCCTTCGCCGTAGTTATTGGGATACTGTTTCAGCCAGTTGGCAATTAAGCCATTGATTTCCGCCTGAGCCTGATCTGCGCTGACGCCGTTTTGCAGCCGCGCGATGACACTGTAATTGCGTGACCCGCGCGCTTTCATTTCCTCGTCGATGAACGCAATTGGTTTCCAAATTTCTACGCGCTCGCCAAATGTGCCGCCTTGCACGTTAAAAAGCGGCAGCGGAAATTCGAACGCCGCCGGCATGATGCCAACTACGGTGTATGCGTGTCCGCCCAGCATCAGCTTGCTTCCAAGCACTGCTGGATCGGAATTGAAACGGCGCCTCCAGATTCTTTCGCTGATCACAACCACGTCATCGCGACCGAGTCCCTGTTCGTCAGGCGAAAAGGCGCGGCCGTGCAACGGTTGTACGCCAAGCAGCGTGAAAATATTTGGCGAAACTACTGCGCCTTGAATCCGCTCTGGAAGATCGCCGGCAGTTAAATTGAAAGTCGTGTAATCAAATGCCGCGATCTTTTCGAAACTGCGCAGTTGTGTTTCATAATCGCGAAATTCCGCCGGCGAAACCGGAATGCGCTCCAAACCTTGCGAGCGAAATTGTTCCCAAATCAAAACGAGCGTCGATGGCTCGCGATAGGGCAATGGCCTAACGAGCAGCGAATTGATCAGGCTAAAGACGGCGCTATTCGCGCCAATCGCGAGCGCGAGTGTCAGGATGGCCACAAGAGTGAAGCCGGGTGACTTTGCAAGCTGGCGGAGCGCGTATCGGAGATCGTTCATATAATTGCAGTGAGCAGTTTGGTCATTCCATTCATTCCATCCGCAGCGCTTCGATGGGATCCACGAGGCTGGCACGGCGCGCCGGCAAAAAACAGGCGATGAGTGCCACCAATGAGAGAGTCAATAGAGCGCCAGCGAGCGCTATCGGGTCTAGTGGCGCGACGTTGTAAAGGAGACTACGCAAAGCGCGGCTAGCGACAAAGGCCCCGAGTAACCCGGCGGCCAGTCCGATTCCGACAAGAACGGCACCTTGGCTAAGAACAAGCCGCAAGACATCACTGCGGCTGGCGCCCAACGCCAGTCGAATTCCAAGCTCGCGTGTGCGTTGGGTCACAGCCAATCCCATGACCCCGTACAATCCAACGCTCGCGAGGCACAATGCCAGCCCGGCAAAAACACCAAGGAGAGTCATACTCAATCGGCGCGGCGCGAGGCTTTGGCCAATGCTCTCGTCCAGCGTTGCAATCTCCGACACGGCCTGTTCAGGGTCGACCGATGCGATCTCGCGCTTGATTGGGGGCACTAGAGAATACGGATCGTATCCCTCCGCGGTGCGCACGATCAGGGTTTGATGTTTGGTTGGAAATTGGGCCGCGGAAAAATACATCACAGGCAATTTGCGCAGATCGTATTGGTCGCCTGGCGGGTGGATCCGTGCGTGAGATACCACTCCGACGATCGTGATCGGCGCCCCGGTTTGGTTCGCTTCGCCAATCGTTACAGGGTCATCGATTTGCTTCCCAATTGGATCCTGCCCGGGAAAGAACCGCTGCGCCGCCAGTTCATCGATAATCATCACGCGCGGTCCGCTGGCAACGTCCTGGGCGGCGAAAGTTCGCCCGCGTAAGATCGACATCTTGAGCACGCGAAAATAATCGGGCGAAACGATATTCATCCCGCTGATCGGTTCGTATCCGAGCGGATCGGGCGGTGCGCCGGTAATGTGAAACGAACTGTCCCATCCGCCGCTCTCGAAGGGCGGGTCGCTGCAATTCGCCACAGCGCTGACCCCAGGCAAAACTTTTACCTTTTCCAGCAGTTGATCATAGAAACGCGTAATTTTCTCGGGTGAGTCATAGCGCGCCGAGGCCTCTGTGATTCTCATGGTTAAAACCCCAAATGGGTTAAATCCAAGTGGCACTTGCTGGGCTCGGTGAAAACTCTTCAGAGTCAAACCTGCGGCAGAAAGCAGCACAACGGCAAGCGCGACCTGCGCGACGACAAGAATCGACCGCACACGCTGCCGCGATACGCCATCGCTTCCGCGCGCGCCATTGTCGTGGAGATCGTTTGCCATCGAGACGTTGTTGAAAACGCGCAAAGCCGGCCAGAGCCCGACGAGAATTGCGGCGACGACCATGACGCCAGCCGTGAAAAGAAGAACCATCAGGTCGACATTCGTTTCCTGGAAGCGAGAAACATTCGCCGGCGTGATCGCACGAATGGCGTCAAGACTCCAGAGCGCGACGAGTGTGGCACAGAATCCACCGAGAAGCGCAATCACGCCGGTCTCGATTAGGATCTGTCGCGCCAAACGCCATCGACTTCCACCAAGCGCCGCCCGAACTGCAAGTTCCTTGGCGCGCGCGATTGCACGTGTGAGGTGAAGATTGGCGACGTTCGCGCACGCGATCAGCAACACGCAGCCGACTGCAGCTAGCAATAAGTAGAGAAGATGACGATAGTCGCCGACGGCAAATTCTAGCAGCGGCTTAGCCGAGACTTGCCGATCTGTGTTTGAATCAGGATAACGCCGCGCGAGATCGGCGGCGATCGTATCGAGCTCTGCAATCGCCTGCTTGAGCGTGGCATGCGGCCTGAGCCGTCCGAGAGCGGAAAATCCCGTATGATTCCCGCGAGAAAGAATGTCGTGATCGGCGCGCAGATCCGCGAGGGGAAGAAAAATATCGCTGTCTCGCGGAAAACGAACGCGTTCAGGAACGACGCCAACAATTTCTCTCGGCATTCCATCGATGTTCAATCGCTGTCCAATCACAATCGGAAGGGCACCGAAACGACTGCGCCAGAACCGTTCGCTGATGAGTGCGACCTTGCCCGCGCCGGGCACATCGTCTTTTTCAAGCAGATCGCGACCGATCAGCGGTGCGACTTGGAGAATCGACAAATAGTTGGCAGTAATGCGGGCCGCGCCGAGACGCTCCGGCGAAGCGCTGGTATCGGCGTTGGAAACGTTCACGTTTTCTCGCCGAACGAGCGCCAGATCAGTGAAGCTCCGCTGCGCAGCCCGCCAGTCGAGATAATTCATGTAACTGACGGAGCCTGATTCGAAACCGGACGGACGCGCCAGTCTTTCACGAAGCAACACCAGTTGGTCCGGATGCGGATATGGGAGCGGTCGGAGCAAAACTGCATTGACGACACTGAAGATTGCCGTATTGGCGCCAATGCCGAGCGCCAGCATCAAGATCGCAGTCGCGCTGAACCCTGGCTGCTTCACCAGTTGACGGAATGCGAATTGAAGGTCTTTGATCATTGCGATAGGTGATGAGTTTTATTCTGCGCGAAGGGCTTCGATTGGGTTCACAAATGTTGCGCGCCGCGCCGGCAGGAAACACGCAAGCAAAGCCACCGCGCCGAGCGTGACCGCTGTCATAGCAAGAAGCGCCGGATTATGCGGGGAGACCTCGTAAAGCTGGGTTGTGAGCAAGCGACCCAACGCCAGAGCAGCGAACATCCCGATTACGAGCCCCAATACAACAGGAGCCATTCCCTGACCGACAACGAGGCGCAGCACATCCGCGGTTTGCGCCCCGAGCGCCATGCGCACGCCGATTTCGCCCGTGCGTTGTTCGACGCTGTACGCCACGGCTCCATAAATACCAATGCTCGCAAGCAATAACGCGACACCTGCGAAAATTCCAAGCAACCACATCATCAATCGCGCCTGCCCGCGGGCTTGCGCAACGACGCTTTCCATCATCAGAGGGACCGCAATTGCGATCCCTGGATTTACTTTCGTGACTGCGGACTGCACCAGCTTCGTGATCGCATCGAGTTTAAGGTTGCTGCGAACCGCAATGCTCAAGAACGGAAAGTTCTCCTGGGACCACGGCCGATAGAATTCCATATCCGGCAATTCAGCGATGCGCTGCGAACGCACGTCGCCGACGATGCCAACGATTTCAACGGGCGTGCTGGCGCTCGTGACGAGCAGCGTCTTGCCAATAGGATTCTCGTTTGGGAAAATCTTTCTCGCACCCGTTTGGCTGATCAAACAGACCTTCACTCCTTCAGCGAGATCGTGCTCATCGAAATCACGTCCCGCGATCAGCGGAATTCCCCAGGTTTTGAAATACCCCGGCGCAATGTCGTGGTCTGGCGCACCCGCTCGCTTTTCGATTGGCAGGACATCACGATCGGCGCGCGCATAAAGCGTGTTATTTCCACCAGCAAGCGGAATATCGCCGCTGATAGTCGGACTCTCGATGCCTGGCGTGTCGCGCAAGGCGGCGAGTATTTGCTCGACAAGACGCTGTCGGGATGACGCGTCTGGATATTGTGAAATCGGAAGAGCAATCGCGCCGGTCCACAAATTACGCGGTTCGAAGCCAAGATTCTGCTGACTCAACCGAATAAAGCTGGTGATGAGCAGAGCCGCACCGGCGAACAATGTCACCGATAGCGCGACTTGCGCTCCGACGAGGATTTTGCGGAATCGTTGTTGTCGAGTGCTTCCACTCGTACCGCGGCCGCCTTCCTTTAAACCACCAATCAAATCGGCATTGGAACCCTGAAGCGCAGGATAAATTCCCATCAGCAAACCGGTCAGCAGGGACAGTCCAATCGTGAATCCGAGTACCGCCAAAGAGAGACTGCTGGCCGTATTTCCTTCAAGTGGAAGGAAATTGGCCGCCATTTTGGGGACTAGCGGCACAAGCTGCCACGCCACGAACGCGCCGAGCGCGCCGGCAAAGAGGCTCACCAGCAAACTCTCCAAAACGAACAGCCTCACGATGCTGCTGCGCGACGCGCCGACCGCCATTCGGAGTGCGATCTCTCGACGCCGGCTACTGAAGCGGACAAGCAAAAGATTGGCGACGTTGCTGCACGCGATCAGCAAGACCAGGCAAACTGCCGCAAAAAGCGTCGCGAAACCAGCGCGAATATTTTCCGTCACATCCTGGGGCAGCGTTTTGATCGACGTGCTGGCTGCGCTATCGATTTTGTTTGCGTAATGCGCACGGTAATCTTGGTCGAGCGACGGCAGCGCGGCGCCAACCTGTTCGATCGTGGTTCCGGGCTTCAGTCGCCCAATTACCCGCAGAAACCCGGTGCCCCGCATCATGCGCTCGTACGAGAATCCCGGAAGCTGAAACGGCTTGGTGGTCCAAACTTCGGCGATGGGATTCGCTCCGAACCATTGCACTGGCATGTTCGGCAAAACGCCCACGATGGTGTGCGGCATTCCGTCAAGGGTAATACTACGCCCGATCACATTTGGATCGCCGCCGAGTCGCTTCTGCCAAAAGCTTTTTGTGATCAGTGCGACGTCGGCGCCCTCCTCTTCTTCAGGTCGAAAATTCCGGCCGAGAATCGGCCGGACGCCCAGCACATCGAAGTAGTTCGGAGTTATTCGTCCCCCAAAAACCTGAACCGGATCACCGACTCCGGTCAATGTGAATGCGAACAAATTTTCGGCCGCGAATCCATCAAAGAGCGTTTGTCCCTGACGATAATGCTGAAAGCGCGGCGCTGAGATCGCGATATCAATCAGGTTCCGCGACTTGTCGCCGGCGAACATATGCACCACACGCGACGGCTCCTTGAATGGCAGTCCCCGCAGGAACAAATCGTTTACCAAACTGAAGATTGCAGCGTTCAGCCCAATCCCGAGCGCGAGCGTCAGGACAGCAATCAAGGTGAACCCTGGCGATTTCCGGAGTTGGCGGAGAGCAAACTTTATGTCGTTCATATTATTCGGTTCGTAGGGCAACGATTGGGTCGACGCGCGAAGCTCGGCGCGCCGGGATCCAGGACGCAAAGAAGGTCGCAGCGAACAGAAGCGCGCCGACCCCGAGATAGATCCTTGGGTCGAGTCCGTTGACATCGAAAAGCACGCTTTGCAGTGCGCGCGAAAGTGCAAAGGCCGCAACCAGACCAATCACGGAACCGATCAAGAGTAATTGCAATCCGTGTGAAAGAATGAGCGCTCGAATTTGGGCCGGGCGCGCGCCAAGCGCGAGTCGAATACCGATTTCACGGACGCGTTTGAGCGTGGTATAAGCGAGTAGTCCGTAAAGACCGATTGTCGCCAGCACCAGCGCGAGCCCGGCAAAAAAGGAAAATAGAAAACTCAACAGACGTTGCGCGCCCCAGCTTTCGTGCACGCGATCGAGCATTGGTTTGGCATCGTACACGGGTTGATTCGGATCGATCGAAGCCGCGGTATCGCGAATCGATTTGCTTAGCGCCGCCGAACTGAGAGTCGAGCGCACGAAAAGATCGAGGCTCGTTCGTTGCGCCTGCGCCATCGAACAATAAATCACCGGCAACGGCGCCATTTCATCGATCGCGTGGAAGCGCATGCGCGTCACTACGCCGACGATTTCGCTCATCACCCAGTCTTCGTTCTCGTTGCCCGCGGCTACGCCAAGTCGTTTGCCGATCGGATCTTCGCCGGGGAAATATTGCTCGGCCATTGCCTGATCGATGATGATCACCCGCGGCGAATCCTTTGTGTCACGTTCGTTGAAAAGCCGGCCGCGAAGCAACGACACTTTAAATGTTTGAAAATAATCGCCGGTGACGACTTCGAGATCGGCGTTCAACATGTCCGAAGGCTGCGGTCGTCCCTTTTCTTCGCGCCAGAAACCGGTTTGCCAGCCGCCGATCAGCGGCGAATTCGAACCGATCCCGGCGCTCTGTACGACTGGAATCGCGGTGACTTTATCGAGCAACGCTTTTGTATAGGTGCCCACCTTTTCGCGATTGTTGTAAGTCGTCCAAGGCAACTCAAGCCGAGCACTGAAAAGATTCCGCGGCTCGTAACCGAGTCGAAGTGACTGCATCTTCGAAAAACTTTTCAGCACGAGACCGGCGGTGACTAACAACGTTAGCGTGAGCGCGATTTCGCTGATCACGAGCCAATCCCGTGCACGTTTGGCGGACGCTGGATCACCGCTGCCCGGCGATCCTTCTTTCAACGCGAGCTGAACATCCGTATGTGACGCCTGCCACGCCGGCCACAGTCCGAACAGCACCGTTGTGAGCGACGCGATGAAGAACGTGAAACTGAGAACGGGAAGGTCGAACGAGACTTGATGAAATCGTGAAACGTTCCCGGGGCTCAGCGCGATTAAGCCGTTACGGACCCAGACCGCCAGGAGAAATCCAGCTGCTCCGCCGAGGATCGCGATGACAAAACTTTCGATCAAAAGTTTCTTGATGATTTGCCCACGGGTCGCGCCGACGGCCGCGTGGATAGCGAATTCTCGCGCCCGCGCTGCGCCGCGCGCAGCAAACAGATTGGCCAGATTCGCGCATGCGATTAACAACACGAGTCCCACAGCGCCGAGCAGCAATCCGAGATTCGTTCGATATTTGCCAACGAGATTGTCCAGCAAAGGCGTAACGACGGCCGTCTCCTGGCCGTTTGTAGCCGGATATGCTTTTTCCAAACGCGCCGCGATCTCTTTCATTTCCGTGCGCGCCTGCTCAACCGTTACGCCCGGCTTGAGTTTTCCCCAGACGTAAATCATCGGGTGGATGAACCGCTGCATCCAGACTCCGTTATTGCTCCGCCGCATCATCGACATCCAAACATCACTGTCTTGCGGCGAGGTCATTTGAGGAGGCATCACGCCGATGACCGTATAGCTCTGATCGTGCAAAGTGATGGAGCGGCCGAGTACGGCCGGCTCGGCGTTGAACACACGTCTCCACAATCGATCGCTGATCAAAACCACCGGCGGCGCACCGACTTTGTCTTCGTTTTCGCTAAATGTACGACCGATTTCAGGTGGTAATCCAACGATGTTAAAAAAATTCCGTGTGACCGACGCGCACGAGATGCGTTCGGGCTCACGACCTGGAATACCGCTGAGATTTCGCGAGTCCTTATTGGTCGCGGCGAGATGTTCGAAAACGGTGTCGTCATTTCGCCAGTCCAAATAATCGGGTAGCGCGACAGAGTAATCCTGGCCCGGTCCGGAAGATTCGTTGAGAACCATGATGCGATCGGCGTCCGGATAAGGAAGTGGTCGAAGCAGGACCGCGTTGACAATGCTAAATATCGCTGTGTTCGCGCCGATGCCGAGTGCAAGCGTCACGACAGCAATTAAAGTGAATCCCGGTGACTTGCGGAGCTGGCGCAAAGCGAACTTGAGATCATTCATATCACTCGGTGCGCAGGGCTTGAATCGGATCGACTTGAGTCGCACGCCGCGCCGGGAGCACGCATGCGAGGACGGCGATGAGCGTGAACAGTAACGTCACGCCGACGTAAATGAGCGGGTCGAGCGGCTGCACAGAGAAAAGCAGCGTCTGAATCAAACGCGACGCGCCGGTTGCCGCGGCGAGTCCAAGTAAGAGACCGACCGCGACGAGCCGCAGGCCGCTGCGGAGAATGAGGGCCACTACTTGCTCGCGCTGCGCGCCGAGCGCCATGCGCAGGCCGATTTCGTTCGTCCGCTGCGTGACCGCGTAGGCAAGCAAAGAGTAAAGACCCACCGCCGAAAGCAACAGCGCGACGCCAGCGAACGCTCCCGTGAGCCACGCCGTAATGCGCGGGAAAATGAGCGACGAACTGAGCGCGGTATCCATCGTCGTGAAGAACGTGAGGGCCAGCGTGCTATCGAGCGAGGCGAGAGTGGAGCGCATGGCCGATTGCAGCGCTGCCGGGTCGCCGTCGGTGCGTACCACAAGGGTGCCGACCGACTGTGCAAGCTGGCGAAACGGCACATACATTTCGTCCGGCGCGGGCTCATCGAGATTGGCGCTCTTTACGTCGGCGACCACTCCGACGATTTCACATTTGATTTCGCCGTCGCGGCCACGGAGCAAAATTTTGCCGAGGGCGGATTCGCCGTGGAAAAGTCGCTTCGCGAACGATTCGTTGATGATGCAAACATTCGGGGCTTGGTCGTTGTCGAGTTCGTCGAACACGCGACCTTCCCGCAGGGGGATGCCCATCGTCGTGAAGTAATGTTCGCTCACTCTGTCGAGCCAGGAACGTGCACGTTCGGCTTGCGGTAGCACCGGCTGGCCGCCGATCGCGTAAGTCGTGCTCGCTTGAAATCCCGTGAGCGGCACATTGTAGCCGACGGCGGCGCTCTTGACTTGCGGCAGCCCTTCGAGGCGCTTGGTCAGTTGCGCGAAGAATTTCGCCTGCTGCGGTTCCGTCGCATAGCGCGGCGAGTCCGCGATGCTGATGTAGGCCGTCGCGACGCCACGCGGCTCGAAACCCGGCTGCGTGTGTCGGAGGTGGACCAAACTCACAAGCAAGAGCGCCGAACCGACGAGCAGCACGACCGAAAGCGCGACTTCACCAACGATGAGGCTCGAGCGGAACCGCGCGCCGCGGGTGCCGCCGACGGCGCTGCGGACGGTGTCTTTCAAAGCTTCTGCGACGCTACCATGCGACACGTGCAACGCGGGCACGCAGCCGACGAGCAACGCCGACAGCACCGATACGCCGGCGGTGAACGCAAGCGTCGCGCCATTCAGGCTGAGTTTCGTACCCGCGGGCAGCGGACTCGAGCCGAGGATTCCAGCCACGCCGCTCTTTCCGGCCGCGCCGGCGAGAAGGTGCTGAATCAAGTCGAGCGCCCACGAGCTGAACAACACGCCGAGCAAACCGGCCGCGGCGGAGAAGACGAGGCTCTCAGCGAGGAATTGGCGCACAAGCTGGCCGCGCGTCGCACCGAGCGACACGCGCACGGCGATTTCCTTGCGGCGCGCGGAGAGCCGGCCGAGAAAAAGCGAGGCGACGTTCGCGCACGCGATGAGCAAAACAAAACCGACCGCGGCGAGCAGCAGGTAGAAGGTCGGCTTGAAATTTCCGACGAGCTCTTCGGCAAACAATTTCGTCGCACCATCGTGCCTCCCATCGACATGCGTGGGGAAGGCCGCCTTGTAGTTTTCCGCGAGTGTCTTCACTTCGGCGGTCGCTTGCTCGAAAGTGACGCCGTCTTTGAGTCGCGCGGTCACGTCGACGTAGCCCGCACCGTTTTGGACCTGCTGGGGCGTGATGTCTTGCGGCTCGAACACGCGCGGCACGAAAACCATCACGGTGTTGTAGGGATTGCTAAACGCCGGCGGCAGGATGCCGACGACTGCGTAAGGCGCGCCGCCGAGCGTGATGTTTTCGCCCACGAGCGAGTCGCGCCCGCCGAAGAAACGCTGCCAACATTCGTAACTGAGGATCGCGACGTTCGGCCCGCCGGCGGTGTCTTCCTCTTTGGTGAAATTCCGTCCGCGCAGCGGCGCGACGCCGAGCGTCGGAAAAAAGTTCGCGCTAACCTGGAGCGAATTGAGTTGCTCCGGATCGGCCCCACTGCGTGTGAGCGCGTAGCTGGCGAAATTTGCCGCGGCGATGTTGGCGAACGACTGCTGATGGTCGCGGATGAATTCGTAGCGCGGCCACGAGACATAGCGGGTGTTGTAGTTGAGCGCGGGGTTGCTCACCCAAATGCGCACCAGCCGCTCGGAGTGCGGCAACCTAAGCGGATGCAGCACAAGGGTGTCGAACGCGGAAAACAGCGCCGTGTTCCCGCCGATGCCAAGCGCAAGCGTGATCACAGCGACAAACGTAAATCCAGGCGACTTGCAGAGTTGGCGAAAAGCGAACTTTAAGTCGTTCATATCACTCGGTGCGCAGGGCTCGAATCGGGTCGACACGTGTGGCGCGGTGCGCCGGCAACCAGCAGGCGGCGAGCGCCACCACGGCGAGTGCCAATAGAGCGAAAATCACTGCCGGTACGTCGAATCCGCCTACGCCGTACAGCACGCTTTGCAAACCGCGACCTGCGCCAATTGCGCCAAGCAATCCGATGGTCAGGCCGGCGAGGACGAGCAACATTCCCTGCGAGAGGACAAGCCGGAAGACATCCGCGCGTTGTGCGCCGAGCGCCAGACGCACACCCAGTTCGCGTGTGCGCTGGGTCACCGCCAGTGCCATCACACCATACAATCCCACGCTGGCCAGCACCAGTGCGATAACAGCGAATTCGCTGAGCAGCGACATCATCATCCGACGGGAGCCAAGACTTTTCGCAATGTTGTCTTCCATCGTCGAGATGCTCGCAAAGGCCTGGTCAGGATCGAGCCCGTGGAGCTCGCGTTTGATTGCCGGGACGAGCGCAAGCGGATTACCCGATTTCACCCGCACCAAGAGCATGTTGCCGCGGTTCGGCACCTGGTCGGCAGCGAAAGTCATTTGTGGCCAGTGATATTGCTCGACATTATCCTCGCCAGGCGCTTCGTTGCGCGTGCGCGGAACCACGCCCACGATTGTCAGTGGCGGATTTTTTTCGTCCGGTCGGTTGTCATCGATTTGCTGACCAATGGGATCTTTGCCGGGAAAATATTTTTGGGCGAGCGTTTCATCGATGATGACCGATCGCGGCCGACCGGCGCGATCATCCGCGGTGAAAACACGTCCGCGCAACAGCGGCATTCTCATCACCCGAAAATAATCGGGCGTTACGTGGTTTATTTCTGCCTCCGGTCTTTCGCCGGGCGAATACGGCGGCGTGCCGGTCAAATGAAAGGAACTGTCCCACTCATTGTTATCAAAGGGAATGTTCGATCCGAGGGCGGCGACTTCGACGCCGGGAAGCGAGCGAATTCGTTCGATAAGCTGATCATTAAAACGCGTGACCGTTTCGTCTGTGTCATAGCGCGCCTTCGGCAATGACACGTCGGCCACCAAAATATTTTCCGGGTCGAATCCGAGCCGCGCGTTTTGCGCATTGCGAAAACTTTTCAGGGTCAATCCCGCGCCGAGGAGCAGGAGCAACGCAAGGGCGACCTGCGCGACTACCAGTCCCGATCGCACACGTTGACGCTGCGCACCATCGCTGGTTCCGCGGCCGCCTTCACGCAGCGATAGCGTAAGCGAAGCGGTGCGGGAGACTCGCAGCGCCGGCCAAATGCCGACCAAAACGCCGGCGCCGACCGCCACGGCCGCCGTGAATGCAAGCACTTTCAAGTCGAGATTTGCTTCTTGGAAACGAGTTGCATCAGATGGAGCAAAACTAGCGGAGTGGCCCGGCGCAATTGCCTTGATAGCGTCGAGCCCCCAAAGCGCGAGAAGAATACCCGCGATGGCTCCAAGCACGGCCAAGATTGCGCTTTCGACAAAGACCTGCTTGGCGAGTTGGCTGCGGCTTGCGCCGAGAGCGGCGCGCACAGCCAGTTCGCGTTCGCGGCCGAGCGCGCGCGCCAACTGCATGTTTGCCACGTTCGCACAGGCGATCAGGAGCACACAGCCGACCGCTGCCAGAAGGAGCGTCGCGCCCTGCTTGTAATCCTTCACCGCAGAATCGAGAAGGATCAGCGCCGTGACGCGGCGCCCAGTGTTGGAATCGGGATAACGACGTTCGAGCTCCGCGGCGATGTTATTTAGATCAGCCGTCGCCTGGGCGAGTGTCAGATTCGGTTTGAGCCGGCCGAGCGCGGAGAATCCAGGATGATTGCGACGATCCAGGTAATCCTTGTCCGCGCGCAAATCTTCCAGCGGAATGTAAACCTGCGCCTTTCTCGCCAACTGAACGCTGGATGGAACCACGCCAATGATTTCGCGTTGCACGCCATCTAGCATGATGGGTTGCCCGATGACGCCGTGTGAACCGCCAAAGCGGCGTTTCCATAATTCGTCGGAAATGAGAGCGACTTTCTTGCAATGCGGAACGTCGTCTGACTCTCGGAAATCGCGTCCCAGTTCCGATGGTACGCCGAGGATGGAAAGAAAATTGTAAGTCACGCGCGCAAGGCCGACACGCTCCGCTTCAACTTCGCTGGTGGCGCCCGACAGATTCGCATCGTCGCGGCGGAACAGAGCGAGATCAGTGAAACCGCGCTGGCTGGCGCGCCAATCAAGATAATTCGCCAGGCTAACCGAACCGGAATCGAATATATTTGTGCGCTCCCGAATGAGCACGAGGCGGTCTGGTTGCGGATAAGGCAAAGGCCGCAGGAGCACGGCGTTGATGACACTGAAAATCGCAGTGTTGGCGCCGATTCCAAGCGCGAGCGTGATGATCGCGATAGCCGTAAATGCGGGCGACTTGCGGAGCTGGCGTAAAGCGAATCTTAGATCATTCATTGATCACGTAAGGTTTGAGCCGGATCGATGCGCGTCGCGCGCCAGGCAGGTAAAAAACATGCAGCCAAAGAAGCGATTGCGATCACTGCCAGCGCGGATCCAAAGGCCAGCGGATCGCGGGGACTCACTCTGTAGAGCAGATTGCCCATCAAGCGGGCAAGCAGAAGGGCTGCTATGCCGCCGATCGCGATTCCTGCAATTGTTAATCGCAATCCGCGTGTAAGAACCAGTCGGAGGATGTCCCGCGCTCCCGCTCCGAGCGCCATTCGCATGCCGAGTTCGCGTGTCGCTTGCGAAACCGAATACGACATGACCGCGTACAATCCGATTGCGGCGAGGAACAAAGCCATTGCTCCAAAGATCGCGACCAACGTGGCCGCGAGCCGCTGCTGGTAACCCTTCCTATCCACTTGTTCTGCGACGCGGAATGGAGCAATCGGCGCGAGCGTTGGATCGAGCGCCTGCAGTTCGCGAGCGAGCGCACTCCTGACCGCGCCAGGAGTCTCGCGCGTCCGGATAAGAAGGCCATTACTCTCCAAAAAGTTCTGTCGGATCGGCACATAGAAGAATGTCCTGGGGAGCTCGAGCTTGTTCTCGTACTTCACGTTCTTGGCCACGCCGACAATTTGCAGCCAACGATCCTTGACTTTGAGCCGCTGGCCGATTGGGTCCTTTCCCGGCCAATATTTCGCCGCCATGGTTTCATTGATGATTGCTACGTGCACCGCGCTCTCGTCGTCCCTGCGTTGGAACTCGCGACCGGCTACAATTGGAATCCCTAACGTCTTGAAATAGTCCTCACCTATTTCGAGGTATGATGAATTTAGTTGCTCATCCGGCGCGGGTTGATAGCCGTCGATCGCCAGGGATGCGGTAGAGAAGGTTCCGTAACTAAACGGCATTAACCGCGTCAGAGTTGCCGATTCGACACCGGGAATGTTGCGTACCCGATCCAGTAATTGAGTGTCGAAAGCTTTTGCACGTTCCAGATTGTATCCAGCCGAAACCAGGTCTGCGCCGGAGACAATGACATCAGTAGAAAACCCCGGGCTGGTATTCTGCATTCGCTGCAAGCTCTGTAAGAGCAAGCCCGTTCCGGCGAGCAGAACGAAGCTGAGCGAAACCTGAACAAGGACCAGCGCGGAGCGCAATCGCGAGCGGTTGCTACCCGCGACGACACCGCCGCCGCTGCTTTTCAGCGCTCCGGAAAGATCGACACGACTGGCATGAATTGCAGGCATCAGCGCAAAGAGCATCGTAGCGCCAATGCAGATGGCGACACTTGCCACAAGTACGCGCCAGTCGACCTGTCCCGGCAAATCAATCACGATTCCCGCCGCGGGCGACGGAAATGACAGCACGAGCGCGTTGCGGCACCAATAGGCGACTGCGATTCCGCCGACAGCTGCGATCAACGCAAGAAGCAGTCCTTCAGTGAAAAGTTGTTTGATCAACCGACCCCGCCCCGCCCCGAGGGCAAGGCGCATCGTCATTTCATGCCGCCGCAAGAGGGAGCGCGCGAGCAACAGGTTGCTTACGTTCGCGCACGCGATGAGCAGAACAAAAAACACCACCGCCATTGTGATTGCGAGTGTTGACGTCATGTTTCCCGCCTGATTGAACGGCGTTCTCCACAACGGCGAAAGGGAGAGGTCGTGACCGCGATTTGTTTCCGGATAATCCTTTTCGAACCGTTGCGAAATTGCGTGAAGTTCAGCGTCCGCCTGCTGGCGAGTCACGCCAGGTTTAAGAAATGCGTAGCCTTCGATCCAACGCGCACTGCGGTCTTCTAGTTTGTAACCGGGGGTGTCGAACGTTTCCTGCATTGAGACCGGCACCCAAAAACTGAACGAATATCCGATGAAGGTGCCGTGAAATTTTTCCGGCGCGACCCCGATGATGGTGTGCTGAACGCCATTCATGTATTGCGTGCGGCCGATGATGTTCGGATCGCCGCCGTAACGATCCTTCCATGCTCGATAACTAATCACCGTCACTGGATGCGCGTTGCGCCCGGTGCCTTCTTCCGGACGAAATCCGCGACCGAGAATCGGCTGCACTCCGAGCGCGTCGAAATAGTTTGCAGAGACAATTCCACCCGACGCGCGCTCAGCGCGATCGCCCACACTAAGTGTGGTGCCCGTGATCTTATCGATGATAAACGATTCGAACAGCGTGGAATTTTTCTCGTAATCGAGGAATTCGGGATACGAAAGTCCGGTATACCCGGTCTCGCCGCGGGTCGTCGCGTTCAACGCGAACATGCGGTCCTGGTGCGCGACCAACGGATATGGATGAATCAAAATTCCTTCGATCCAACTCAATACCGCGGCGTTCGTTCCGATTCCGAGAGTGAGGCAAAGAATCGCCAGGATGGAAAACCCGGGACTGCGCCGAAGCATTCGGAACCCGAAGCGTAAGTCTTGGAGAAATGTTTGCATTGGTTTGTTATTCGGCGCGTAACGCAATCATCGGATCGACGTTCAGCGCGCAGCGCGCAGGGAAGAAACACGCAAGCAACGCTACTGAGACGAGCAGCACTGAAATTGAAAGAAACGTCGCGGGATCGGTTGCGTTTACCTCGAAGAGCAAGCTCACCAGCAATCGGGTAAGACCCCATGCGGCAGCCAAACCGATTGCCACGCCCAACAACGTCAATTTTGCACCCTGGCCGAGGATGAGTTGGAGTACATGAACGCGCTGCGCGCCGAGCGCGACGCGAAGTCCAATCTCGGCTGTTCGCCGCGACACCGAATACGCCATGACGCCATAAAGTCCGAGCGCCGCAAGCAGCAGACCCGACACCGCCAGCACGCTCATCAAAATTGCGCTGAAACGTTCGGTCACCAGAACGCCGGCGAGGTTTTCGTTCATTGTCATCACGTTCGAAATTGCCTGGTCGGGATCGACAGCATGAATCGCTTCGCGTACCGCGGTTGTTACGCTTGCCGGGGCACCGCTCGTACGCACAATGAGGTTGACGGGAAAATTATTTTCCATCTGCGCATAGGGGACGTACCACACAGGTCGATCGATTCTGTAGTTCGAAAGATCCTCTTTTACGTTTTTGACGACGCCGATCACTGTCATCCACGGAAAATCCTGACCCGGCCGGATGCGCTTGATCCGTTTTCCGAGCGGATCTTCTGCCGGCCACGCTTGACGCGCCAGCTCTTCACTGATCACCACCACTGGCGGTTTGCCGGCACGGTCACTCTCATCGATCAATCTGCCTTTAATCAGAGTTACTCCGAGCGTCTTCAAATAGTCCGGGCTAACAATCCGGTTCGATGTTATCGGAACATCATTTGGATTACGCGGCAGACGTCCTTCAACGCTGAAGACAGAGTCGTATTCAATCTCGCGCTCGAGTGGGATGTTGGTCGTTGTGCCTGCTGAAATTACGCCTGGCAAATTCTTTACCCGCTCAAGAACTTGATCGACAAATGCGACTCGCCGTTGGTGCTCGGCATATTTCGACTCCGGCAAAATCATTTTCATCGTCACCAGATGATCCGGTCTGAATCCAAGATCGACGTGTTGAAGACGATTGAAGCTCTGCACGATTAGTCCGCCACCGACCAACAACATCATTGCCACTGCGATCTCTGCGACAATTAGAATATTGATCCAACCGTGGCTGGGCGCGCTCCCGCTGCGTTGATCACCCTGTCTGAGGGACGGCATCACTTCGCGTTCACCAGCGCCTTTCACGGCCGGCACCAATCCGAAGATCACACCGGTGACGAGAGTTACGAAAAGGGCGAAACTCAAAACGCGACTGTCGATCTTGAAATTATGAAAGAAGCCTGCGAGCGAAACGCCCTGCACTGGATTTAGCCCAGCGAGCAACGGAACAATCCAATACGCCAGCAAGACCCCGGACACGCCGCCAACCAACGCCAACACCATGCTTTCGGTCAGAAGCTGTCGAATCAAACGCGACCGGCCTGCGCCTAAGGCGCGCCGTAACGCCAACTCGCGTGTGCGCGCGATCCCGCGAGCGAGCTGAAGATTCGCAACGTTCGCGCAGCAGATGAGCAAAAGAAATCCTACCGCACCCAGCAGCGCGCCGAGCGCTCTATTCACGCGTCCCGCGTAGTCGCCAAGCAATTGCTGGCGCAGCCAAATCAATTTTACGCCCCAGCCGCGGCGAACCTGCGGAAATTCCTGCTCCAACTGGCGCGCAATGGATTTTGATTCCGCATCGGCCTGTTCTAGGCTGATTCCCGGGCGAAGCTTGGCCACGATTTGATAGTTGGGCGCAGCGCGGTTCGTAAATGGCAAACTGTCGACCTTCATTTGCAGTGGCACCCAGATGGCAGCCGCTTCGGGAAGATCAAATCCTGGCGGCATGACTCCGATGACGGTGTAGGTACGGTCTTCGAGGTTCAGCGTTTCACCGATAACACGCGAGTTCCCGCCGAAATGTTTTTGCCAAAAGCTGTAACTGATCAACGCGACCGCCGCGCCTCCAGGCTGATCTTCCTGCGCGGAAAAGCTACGGCCGAGGACCGGTTTTACGCCGAGCGTCGCCAAATAATCCGCCATAATTGACGCGCCGCGAATACGCTCGGGCTCGCTGCGTCCCATCACATTGAAGGACCGCTGCACCGCCGCCCCAATACTTTCGAAGGAATGATTTCGTTGCTGATAAGCTTGAAATTCCAGCAAAGACGATGCGAATGGATCGAAGCCTTCGCGCAAGGCGACACTAAAAACCAGTCGGTCCAAATCCTTTAACGGTAGCGGGCGCAACAGCAGCGTATTAACTGCACTAAAGACGGCGGTGTTTGCGCCGATGCTTAGGGCGACTGCCGCGACGGCAATAAGAGTGAAGCCCGGTTGCTTAAGCAGCATCCGCACGCCGTAGCGGACGTCCTGCCATAGTGTTTGCATCTCCCGGCTCCGTTAGGCGGCGATTCTGTCCTCCACGACTCGGCCATCAAACAAGTGAACGGTGCGATCGGCATGTTGGGCGAAACGTTCGTCATGCGTAACCATGCAGATCGTCGCCCCGCTCTCGTGCAATTCCTTGAGCAGATGCATCACCGCTTCGCCATTGCGCGAATCAAGGTTGCCTGTCGGTTCGTCTGCCAACAGAA
>JBEDUS010000062.1:0-4327 GCA_040414975.1 Candidatus Udaeobacter sp. | reverse complement strand
TGGTCATGGTCGTAATGGCGCTTGATCACACGCGAGACTTTTTTGGGGCTGGCAGTTTCAGTCCGCGTGATGTCACTGAGCCGGCACTATTCCTGACGCGCTTCTGCGCAGCGACAACCGAATGAGTTTTGGGGGCGAGGTACGCTCTTCCGCCCCGAAGATTTTTTTGCGGCTCGCGTGACAGTTCGTAAAAGAGCTGTAAACGAACAGTCCGCCAGGGACAGCTATTGAGTTGATTCAGCTTTTGAGTCGCGAAGGAAGGGCCGCCAAAGATCGTAACAGTTCCGCGACGGCGCGCCCGGACGTGGTGCTCCGTTATTTCGAGATCGCAATTTTATGTTCTTCAAAATATCGGCACTTGTGGTCATTCATTTCCAGGTTCACGAAATAATGGTCTGAAAACTATTCGTCTACTCGCGGTGGATCAGCCATGCCTTCGAGATTTCTGACAAAACTTGCGAGGCATGTCCGCGCCGGGATAGCCGAACGAGTTTTGGGGCACCCCCCACGCAAAATCGAAAGGCCATGCCGTCAGGTTGCTACGCAAGTCCGATTGGTTTCAAACTCGAGTTTCCAAGGCGCCGGCAGCAAGCAATGATATTGCCTCTTGATCCCCGCCTTCGGCCGCCTCCGTGAGCAATACTGCAATCGATTCAGATTGCTTTGCTTTAAGTCTCTCTTTGAAATCAGATAATTTTTTAACCATGGTTTCACGTCCAGCGAGCATACGCAAAGCGGTTAGAAACTCGCTGCCTTCCATGTCCCTGATTAGATTGTAGCCTTCGGCGAACTCATTATGAGTGATCAACCGCATAGCGCGAGCAACAAGGCAGGCGTTCTCAATAACGTTGACCTTGAACCTGATCCTTACTTTCGCGACCGTTACGGTCATCAAACAGCATCCCCTCGGTCTGGGACCAGCTTGATCCGCAAGGGGTTACCAAACCGTTTTTGCCTCTTGGGAATTACTGGGCGGCCGTCGGTCGGCGGGTTGGCGATGTGCGACAGGCATTCGCCGTAACAAAGCGTGTGGCTCGGCTACAACTCGTAGCGGGGGCTCACTAGATACCATTGCAACGGCGCTTTGGAGGATGTGTCATGGCTGAAGATAGCTCAAAGATACCCGTCTCGACCGACGAGTCAGCCCCATCAGGGTTGCGCCCGCGGCGACCATTGGAAAACCTTCGCCAAGGGATCGACCGCCTATTCGGTGATTTTGGCATTGGCACCTGGCGCCCATCGTTCCGCGGCCCGTTTTTCGATATAGACCCACTTCGAAGAGCCAAAGCCGCATTTAGCGGTATGCCAGCAGTGGACATCACCAAAACAGAGACGGGCTATAAGGTAGTAGCCGAACTACCTGGAATGGATGAGAAAAATATTGAGGTGAAGATTGCCGATGGCATGTTGACGATCATGGGAGAAAAACAAGAGGAGAAGGAGGAAGTAAAGCAGGACTATTATCTTCGCGAGCGCAGCTTTGGTTCTTTCGAGCGCACATTCCCGGTGCCCGATGGCGTTGACCTCGAAAAGGTTGATGCCGCATTCAGGAAAGGCGTTCTAACGGTGACGCTGCCGAAGACTACGGAGGCTCAAAGGGCGGAAAAGAAAATCACTGTCAGGACTGAATGATCTTCTGCGATTGAATTTTGCGCGACGCATTACTACGCACCGTGCACTGGTGATTTGCCAAAGTGGCCAGCACGACTGCCGGCGCTTAGGCCCCGCCAAGCTCTCGCCGGATAGCAATTAATGCGTCTAGGTGATTATGAGCAATGCGCAAAGCGCCGCTTGCATAATGGTCGTTGCGGCTTTCGCGATCCAGAACCTCGATGATCGCTATCAAACCCCATACAGCGTCAATTTCGCGGTCTAAGGCATCGATCGCATTGACCGCCGCGGAGCTGAGATTGTCATTCTCATAAACGGAGACGACTTTTTCAGACATGCAACTTCTCGGACATAAACCCCCAGGTGCAAGCCGGGAAATGATGGCCCCACCTGGTATCGCCATAGGATGCACATAACTAAACGCCGGCCACCCAGAATGTGACCAACAATACGGATTTGCGCTTTCAATCGCGACTGTCGGCCGCGCCTCAAAAATCGGCAGTGCTAAAGCTGCGCCTCTTTCTGTAGTTGCCCTTTGTTCTCGATGCAATAATGACCGTTCAGCTGAGTGACTAGACTACACCGCTTCCAGTCGTTGAGTATGCGGCTGACACTTTCACGGGCAACGCCGGCCATATCGGCGAGATCGTATTGCGCGATCTTCTGGTGAATGACGACGCGGCCTGCGCCAATATCGTGGCCGAACTCCTGAGCCAATTCGAGCAGTGTGCAGGCGATACGGCCGCGCAACGGCAAGAAACTTCCCACCGCCACGGTCTCGTCGGTGTCGCGTAAGCGCGCGGCGAGTAGCCTGAGCAGCGACCGGTAGACTTCCAGATTTTCGTTGGCGAATTCCTCGAACGCGGCGCGGCTAAGAAAGCTCAATCGCGCCGGCCGCACCGCCACCACGGATGCCGAACGCGGCAATCCGTCGACAAGCGACAGTTCACCAACAATGGCGCCAGAACCGAGAAAAGCAAGGATGCGTTCCTTCCCCGCCTGCGACACCATCACGATCTTAATTAGCCCATCGTCGACACGGTAGCACCCTTCGCCGGTATCGCCGCCGAGAAATAACGCCTCGTCGATCTCGATTCGCACCGTGGTCGCCTGGTCAAAAAGGCGCGTGAAAAGACGTTCGGGCAGGCGCGACAGAAGGCTTTTATCTGGGGGGCATGTCGACTGCTTCCACTCGATCAGGTCGGAGCTGCGCGCCACGGAAGAGCTCATGGCTAGCCTCCATCAACTGCGCACGATGTTGCTGTAACACCGTGGTCGCCGATACTACCCCTTCGCCCCTTTAGTTGATTCGGCACCCCTGCAATCGGCAGTTCGAATAAGTAATAAGTAATGAAAGAATGTGACTGATTCATGCTGTGACCGGCGTTACGCTAAAGACCATATGCATGACGCGTATTGGAACCTAATTCACGCCAGCGTTCCAGCGCGCAATGGAAGCTTCTGAAGCGCAAAATCATCGAGCAGCGGGTAAAGCAGACATCGCGGCCAAGCTGCTCGCCGCGCGAGTGATAGGACCATACCAGTGATTTTTCACTGCGAATTTGCGAAGGGTGTACGCCCGCGTCAGCCGAATGAGTTTTGGGGGTGGGGTACGCTTCTCGGCTCCGAAGATTTTTTGCTGGGCAGGACGAGGGTAAGGTTTTTGCAAGGAGAAAAAGGCGGTTGAGGCCGCGCGGTGGTTTCGGGTTGCCTGCCTCAGGCGTATATGTCGGCAAACCAGGGGAGGTCCCGATGGCTCATGCCCGCCGCAACGACGTGCCTCCCGTTAGCTCGCTTCACGTACCTCCGTCTTTTCGATTTCCGTGACAGTTATTACGCCGGGAGCGGGCTGCTCGATCACATCAATAACGGTCGTTTCGACTATTGGAGCGACAGGCGGTTTCACTTTCCGAGCAACTTTCTTCACTGGCGCGCGTTTGGGCTTGGCCTTGGCAGTTCGCTTCGCAGCCTTGGCTGCCTTGCGTGCCTTACCGCGTTTAGCTGGGTTTCCTCTTCGCAGTGTTGCGCGCTTTTGTACTTTTGATCCCTTCTTACGTTTTGCCATGATGGTCCCCGTTCTGGTTGTGCTTACCCAATGCATTTGATGTCGCATTGCCAAGTTCCGGCAACCTGGCAAACGAGTTATCACCAGATTTCAGCTTGAACGTAAACGCGCTGGCGCTACTCTTTCCCGGTCGGACTGGGCCGGTGAAGACCGGCGGCACTGGTTTCACGCCGGTCCGACGACCCAAGGAATGGCCGAGAAAGCGGCACGTATGGGGGACGGAGGCAAAGCCGCTGGCTCAGTACCGCTGGCGGCTTTGCTGTTTGAGAAAACGGTCAATACAAGATCAGCAAAATCAAATTAGCGATCAGTATGATTGTGGCACCCCAAACTAACATCACGGTGACGACTGTTTGCGTTTGAGCTTGCGCCTCACGCTTTCGTGCGGTTACTGCGGCGTTCAAATCTGTTGGCATGATCTGCCTCTCAGAATGATCGCAAGCACTCTAAACGAACCCCCCTTTAAGATTTTGACATCGATCAAAGACGCCGATCGCGATCCTATTGTTGGATTATGAGCCGTGCCTCTGGAGCTTGCGGGAGGGGCAGATGGCGATTGCGATAGCAGTTCGGAAAATCATGTTCCATAGGTACACATTGCGGGGTGCGACGCTCCTGATCGTCACGCTCATGTTCTGTGCAGCCAGCGCA
>JBEDUS010000061.1:0-11465 GCA_040414975.1 Candidatus Udaeobacter sp. | reverse complement strand
CTTATTTTTCTCATTTCTAAATTGTTAAAGCTGAAACGCTATCTGAATTACAGTATTCGGAGCAAGCCACAAGTTAGGCCGCTTCAATCGCGACAGTTGTGCCCGCCAATCTGGCGACTCCGAGTGTTGCAAGCGCCGAATGTGTCCGAAGTCGCGCTCGCTTGCAAGAACTGATATAAGAGCAAAAGTCAGAGGCATTCCTGGTGCAAGGAGCGCCTTCGTAAGGAGATATACTACATGCGATCGAGGTTAGCGGCCATCACCATGTTGATCGCTGCTTTGTCAATCTCTTCCAAAACATTCGGAGTGCCGATCTATACCATCGAACAGGCAGTCGCCGTCGCCGAAGAGCACAATCCGGATATCGCGATCGCCCGAAAAAAAGTGCAGGGTGCCCACGGCGGCGTGATCGAGGCGCGCTCGGGATTTCTGCCGTCGTTAAGCTCGGACGGTCTGTACGATAAACGGCAGACTCAGAGTGAGACGAACCTCCGTCAGGAAGATTATAACGTAACGCTTAAGCTCGAACAAAATCTTTACACTGGCGGGGCCGTCACCAGCCAACTGGCGATTGCCCGATTGAACGTCGAGAAACAGAACTATGAATTGCAGGAGATTGCCGGTCGCGTGGCAATGGAGGTGCGCATTGCCTTTAACGAGCTTCTGCTCAATCGCGCAAAGATGCGCGTGCACCAGGATACCGTCCGAGTGCTTGATGAGGAACTTAAGAGTCAGCAACAAAGTTTTAGCGCCGGCATCGTCAGTAATTTGAATGTGCAACGCGCTGAAGTGGCTTTGGCCAATGAGCGCCCCGAGCTTTTCAATGCCGAGACGCAATTAAAAAATTCCTACCTCCGCCTAGGCGACCTCTTTGGTACGGAAGTTCATCCGACGGGAGAAACTGCCCCCTTTGATGTTTCGGGAGAATTACAATATCAGGCGAATCATCCTGACTTAAACGATTGCCTCGCGCGCGCCGACGCGACTCGCGCCGTAATCAAAGCCCGCCAGAAGGACATCCTGATTGAGGATCAGCAATACATTTTGGATCGCAGTGCTGCGCTGCCACGTGTTCGCGCTTTCACCGGGTACGAGATTTACAGCGAGCGTGATCCGAGTATCGGGCCTGAATTCAACTACGGCGGAGTAGTGGGGATCAATGCGACGTGGAACATCTTTGACGGGTTTGCAACCAAAGGTCGCATGCAGGCCACCCGGGCGCGGCGCGAAGCAGCCGTGCAAGCGCTGGCAGCCGCTCGCCGGGAGGTGGCGTCGGAAGTGCGCAGCGCTTTTTTTGACCTCCAACAGGCCGATCACGTGCTCGAAACTGAGACAAGTAACGTCCAGGCGGCAGATGAATCTCTGGACATTGCCAAAAGTAATTTCGCCGCTGGATTGGGAACACAACTCGATATTCTGCAGGCGACATCCGATGTAACTCGCACGCGCACCACCAGACTCAGCGCGATTTACTTGCACAACGCGGCCCTCGCGCGCCTCGCGTACGCTTGCGGGAGTTCTGCTGACGCGCTCGATTTCAAATCAAACATCGGAAATACGAGGGTCGAAAACCGCAACGCGGCGCGGGCTGCAGACATAGCGAAGCCGCCAGCAAAATTAGGTCAACGATGAAGCGAGGAATTACACGTTTAATACGTCGCGGCGGTCCGTCCCGCGGTCGCGTCCTGCCCATATTCGCTCTACTCAGCAGCGCCTTGTATTTCTCGATGTTACACGGCGCCCGCGCCGTTACGCTCGAAGACGTTCTGCGAACCACGCTTGAAAAAAATCCTGCTATTCAAGAGGCGAAAGCCGGCCTGGAACAGGCCGCCGGACAACGACTCGTCTTTCGCTCCATTGTCTGGCCTCAGGTGGAATTGGGCGTTCCGGCGGGAGTTCAGTTTGGTCATCGATCTGGTGAAAGCGGAGTAAAAGGATTTGCCGTAGGACGTGGCGCCCTCGACCAGACATTGTTCAATATGAAAGTTCCGCCCTCACTGCGACGCGGCGACGTCGAAGTCCTAATTGCCCAACAGCAGTTGAATGTTGCCGTTGTGGAACAGCTGCACGCGGCGCGGTTGGCGTTTTACGCGGCACTTTACAATGGCTCGCTAGAGTCGATCCGCAAAGAGCAGCAGCAACGCTTGCAAGACAACGTAACCACTCAAAGAACTCGTTACGAGGCTGGCCTTGCTGACAAGAGCGCGATTACAACCGCGACCGTCCCGGCCGCTGACTTGAACACGCAAATTGAAGCAGCGCATCGTGCATATCAGGATGCCCAATTGCAGCTGGCCCAAGCAATGGCGATCGATCCCGCCAATCAATCGTTGCCGGAGCCCGAGGGCGAGCTGCGGTTCGTACCAATGCATTTCGATCTCGATTCCGAAAAAGCCGCAGCGTTGGAAAGAAGGGCCGACGTCAAACTTGCCCGCTTGTTTGTGCGCGCTGCGAACCAGGACGAACGAATCATTGCGGCCGACTATTATCCCACGGTGACCGGGGGCCTTCGCGGCGAATACGTTCCGGTAACAGGCATTCATCGCCAGGGATCAACGAGCAGGACACAGGATTTTATTGGATCGGAGATACGTGAGCGGGCGGCATACACCTGGCAGGTCATCGATAACGGCAAAGTAGGTGGCGCGGTCCTGAGGGCACGCTCGGCGCGAGAGATCAACGAGCTGACTTGCCGCAAATTGGAAGCGAACATCCCCCGCGAGCTGGCACGCGTAGCCGACTGGCTGAAGGCAACCGAGCAACGCGAAAGTGCGCTCGCCGGCGCTTCGGAATCCGCAGAAGAGAGCGCGCGTGTGATCCAGCAGAATGTATCCAGCGGGCTTGTGTCTCCGCTGGAATATCGCGTGACTCAAAATGCCTATCTGGAGACTAAGAGCGGATTACTGGACGCTGTGTACCAACACAATATCGCAGCGGCCGAGTGGGATCGCGCGACGGGACGGTATTTTCAATTTTCAGACGGCAGCACGAAATCGCGCGAGAAATAACGGATGGACAACGCGTGCCGGGCTGCCGCCACGACGCTACGCCCGGCCGCAATGCAGCCGAGGTGCCTCGGCACAGCAAGGCAGCTAGCTACAGGTATCCGGCGTTTGATTCTCCTCGCTTTGATCGAACGAGCCTTTCCACTCTGGTGTCTTGGGAATAACGCTCTCGAAGGCGCCACGAGGGGTACGACACAAAAGCACTTGGGTAGCAGTTTATTGCAAAGAAGCATCGCGGACACGACACTACTTTCCTCAAATTGAAATTACCGGAATCGAAGAGAATTTTGTGGGGCGGCGGAGTAGCCCTCGTACTTGTTTTCGTGGCGGCGTATTATTTCCTAATGCCTGTTGCGGAAGTAGCCGCCGTGCGCCGCGGCACTGCCATCTCCGCCGTGTACGGCACAGTGCGGATCGAGCCGTCCTTTGTGGTGCGTGTTCGAGCGCAAAATGATGGGTTCATCCGTTTAGCGGAATCTTTCTCAGCCGGCCGCGGCGCAATTGGAAAAAGCGTCGAAAAAGAACAGCTGCTTGCGACGATCGCCGATGAGGAAACATCTCGAGAACTAAAGCAAGCCCGCGCCGATTTACAGGCGGCCGTCGACCGTGCCGCTCTTCCGCTCCCTTCTTCGGAGTTGCTCAAGGCAGCTGAAGACAATCTGCAACGCCTTGAGAAGGTCGTCGGCTCAGGGAACATACCTGCAGTCGAATACGAGAAGGCGAAAAGCGAAGCGAACCGATTGCGGGGCGCTGTTGAATCAGAGCGGATCGAACGGGATCGCAATCTTCACTCGCTGGAGGAAACGACCAAAAAATTAGAGGCTCAAATGAAGAACGCCGAAGTGCGATCGCCGATTGAGGGGATTCTTACAAACGTTCAGACAATCGACGGCGAACTTGTTTCAGACGGCAACGAGCTTTTCACAGTTTCGTCGCGCAGAAATTACGTCCGTGGCGAAGTGAACGAGGAAGATGTGGGCGAAGTGAAACCAGGAATGAAGGCCAAAGTGCAGCTGTACGCCTACCGAACACGCAGCTTCGGCGCGCGGGTCACTTCGGTGCAGCCGGCCGCTGATCCCACCACTCAGCGCTACACGGTTGTGTTGGAGATGGAAAACCCGCCGGACAACTTGATGGTCGGAATGACCGGCGAAATGAACATTATCACCGGTGCCCATGAAAATGCGCTCCTGGTTCCGACGCGGGCTCTGCTTGTGGACCAGGCATTGATTGTAAACGGAGGAATTGTGCACCCGCGCACGGTAAAGGTGGGATTTCGAACGCTCGATTTCGCGGAAGCAGTAAGTGGCCTGGACGATGGCGCCCACGTGATTGTGGCAGATCAGGACAAGTTTCACGCCGGCGAACCGGTCCGTCAGCGAGAAGTTACTCTGCCGCCCCCGCCGACAAAGCCGTGACTCCTCCGCTATACATTGCTCTGCGTTTCCTTACGCATCGCAAACGGGCCTTGTTGCTCAGTTTGAGCGGCGTCGTATTCGGGGTCGCCATTTTTATCTGCACACAGGCGCAAACCCAGGGGTTTTCGAGCTATTTCATCGAGTCAACGATCGGCAGCAATGGCGCGCTGGTCATGAGCTCGCGTTTTCGTCCCCGCTACCAACCTCTCATGGTTTCGGCAAAAGGTTTCAAGGAGCGGGTGGGTCGTCGCCTTTATTTTCAAGGCATCACAAATGCCAATGAGATCATGCGGGTGAGCAGACAATTTTCCAACGTCGTTTCCTGTTCCCCGGTCTTGCGCGGAACTGTGAGCGCTCGTGCAGGATTTGAGAACGCGACCGTCGATCTCTTTGGGATCGATCCGGCTTTGCACGCGCAGACAACAGACATTCAACAGAAGTTAATCGCCGGGAACTATGACGACTTTCGAAACAACACTAGTTCAATCATCATCGGTTCGCGTCTGGCAGAGTTACTTCAAGCTGGCATCGGCGACACCGTGCAATTGCTTGCGCCTAACGGCGAATACTGGCGTTTCACGGTCGCTGCAATTGCCCGGGCCGGCATTGGACCGATTGATTCCACCCGGGTTTATACACATTCCCGGATCGCGCAGGCGCTTCTGCAACAACCCTCCGGTGCATCAATAATCATCTATAAACTGCGCAATCCCGATCGTGCGCCCGCGTTAGCCGAGCACTTCGAAAACTTGTTTCAGCACAGCGCGACGAGTTGGCAGGACCGCGAAGAGAGCACACTACAACTTTTTCTGACCCTGCGAATGTCGGTGGCGATTACTACTTCTCTGATCATTTTGTTGGCCGGCTTCGGCATTTTTAATGTCCTTACGATGTTAGTGCTCGCGAAAACAAAGGAAATCGCAATCTTGCGTTCGATGGGTTACCGCCGCATCGACATTTCCTCAATTTTCTTGTGGCAGGGTGCACTGATTGCCGCGGCCGGCTCGCTGCTTGGTTGTCTGCTCGGTGCGCTAATGACCTGGGGGGTATCGCACATTCCGATTCGTCTCCGCGGTTTGTTGTACACAAATTACTTTTTGGTGACATGGGACTGGAGACACTATGTGTTTGCAACGTTGCTCGCGATCCTTGCGGTTTTCATCGCGAGTTATGTGCCCGCACGTCGCGCTGCTGAGTTGCCGCCAGTCGTTACGATTCGAGGTTCCAGATGAGCACACATTCCTGTCTCAGTTGCGAAGGCATCGAGCGCTACTTGGGCGAAGAGGAAGAGCGTGTGCATGCGCTTCGTGGCGTATCTCTGGATATCGAGCCGGGCAGCGTCCACGCCGTTGTTGGTCCATCCGGATGCGGCAAGAGCTCGTTGCTGTACATTCTCGGGCTGTTGGATCTGCCCGATGCAGGCCGCGTTTCGATCGAATCAGAACCGGTTTCCCAACTCACCGACGATGAGCTCGCGCAAAGACGGAACAAGTTCATCGGTTTCATTTTTCAATTTCATTTTCTGATGGAGGATTTCACGGCGCAGGAAAACGTCATGATTCCAATGCGCAAGCTGGGGCAACTTTCCGATGGAGAGATGCGCGAACGCGCCGCCGGACTGTTGGAAGCAGTAGGCCTGGGCGACAAATTGCGCAGACCTAGCCGTCATCTTTCCGGAGGCGAACAACAGCGTGTGGCCATCGCGCGCGCATTGGCCAACGATCCGCGTGTTATTCTCGCGGATGAACCCACCGGCAATCTCGACACGGCCAATTCCGAGCGCGCTTTTGAGCTATTGCAAAAGATCGTGAAATCAGGCGGCAAAGCCCTGTTGCTGGCGACTCACAACCCCGTCATCGCCGAGGCCTGCGATTGGATTCATGAAATGAAAGACGGTCTCATCATGGCGAGCCGACCGTACGGCGTGCCGGCGCTAGACTTTTGAGGCGATTGCGACCGTGCTTTCGCTCGGAGACACCTGCAGATGCTCGACAAGCTTCTGCATATAGTCGGTCCAGGAACGAAATTTTCGCGTTTGCGCTTCGACGCACAGACGCGCATAGATTTCCTGGTCGGTCAGTAATTTCCTGATTCCTGTTGCGATCGAGTCCTCGCTGATTTGATCGACGATCAAACATCCGCCGCCCCGTGCCACTTCACCCAGCGCGCCATTTCCGCCGCAGACGCATGGTTTACCGTGACAAAGACTTTCGACAATCGGGAGACCAAATCCCTCCATCAGAGAAGGGTAAACGGTAAACCGGCAGTCACGATAGGCGCCCAACAAAGTTTCGTCGTTCACATGTCGCAGCCAGCGTAGAGGGCGGCCTCGCATTCGCAGTTTCCAGAGTTCGCGCACGATTTTGTTGAACGGCATGTCAACGTTTCGCCCGATGAGATGCAATTGAAACGAAAAGCCCTCGCTCCATAGCTTTTCGGCGGCGCGCAACAACCTCAGATGATTTTTCCGGCCATGAAACGAACTGACATAAATCACGAGATTGCTTCGCGGGTTGCCGCTTGACTGGCGGACCGCATCTTCAAATTCACCAGGCCAGGGTTCGACGCATGTCGCCGCCGGGGTGCAGCCGTACTTCTTCCAGAAATAGTGCAGGTCGTCGCGTGTTTCTTCCGAAACACAAATGACTAGATCGAAAAGCGCCAGCGATTCGAGATAAGGCCGCGATTTCCTGCTGCGGTCACCATAAACTGAGGTAAGCCGCAAATCCGTCGCATCGTGAAAAATTGCAACGGCTCGCGCCGGAGTTTGCTTTAGAAAATTCGGCAAAACGTGGCGACGTAGGTCGCGATAGATGTCAGGGACGAAAAAAACATCGTTTGGTCCAATTTCTTTCTCTAAATCGAACCGCCGGCGCCGGAGGCGCCGCCAGAACTCAGTGACCGGGTCGTGACCGCGCCAATCGGGTCGGGCCATCGCGTGTGAGCGCACTTCGAAAGGTTGAGTCAGAAAACGATGCTCTTTGCCGCCCAGTTCAGTATAAAAGTTGCCTGCGGCATTCCAGCAGATCGGACGCACGTACCTGAATCGGTTTAATTCCGCGAAGATTTTGCGGGTCATCCGCTGCATCCCTGTGTTTTGCACAGATCGGCAGGAGCTGGTTACATCGATAAAGACACTCATTTATCCGCAGCACATTTTCGCAGCACACTTCGCACTTCCAAAAACGTGGGAAGATAATTGGCCACGGCGAATGCAATCACAGTTGCCGCTATGACTCCTGAAATGCCATAAATCTTTGCAAGCAAGATCGACAACGTAAGATTCAAAACTGCGGTGACGGTGCCGTAGATAGTCATGCCTTTGAGGTGGCCTGTGGCATTTAGCAGGCAGCTGCCGACCAAGAGGGTCGAGAGCATCAGGCGCCAGAGCGCCATCCAAATGATAACCGAAAACGGCGGAACCGCGGCCGCGCCAGCCCAGAGCCGAATGATTTCGCCTCCAAATATGGTCAGAAATCCGACGATCGCAGTCGTCGTAAAAAAACTAAATTTGAAATTCGATCGTAAAGTTTTGCGGATCCACCCGAAATCGCGTTGCGCATAGGCTTCGGTGTAAGCTGGCCAAAGATTTGGATAGGCTAAGGCCTGGAGCCCTGTTGCGATAGCGAACAGGCTAAACGTGACCGCGTACGGCGTCACTTGCGTCGCACCAAGAAGGTGCGCGATCACCATGTTGTCCGTCTGCCAATTGACCATCCAGCCAACACCGATCACGAAGAACTTCCAACCATCGGAGAAAAGAACTCTGACAAACGCGGGATCGACACAGGAAAGTCTGGGGCGCAGCCCTGGTTTGTGGAAACCAAACAACCACACGACGCAAGCTATGTTGGCAGCCAATCCAAAACCGAAGCAGCCGAATACGAGCCACGGCAGGCCGCCCCGAAACCAGATCACCGCGAGGAGCGCCGCAAGATTGCCCAGACTACCGGCCATGTTCCAGAGATTGGCCAACGCGCTCTCCTGATACGCAGCCAGCACACGAGAGGTGACAAGCAACGGGAGGTTGAGGGCAAAAATCGATAACGCGATCATCACCGCCGGCACGATCTCAGCCCGTGCTATTGGCGATTGGAGATTTGGAAATAACAAAGCTGCGATACGCGGCGCGAACGCATTCGCTGCAATCAAAATCGCAAGAGCAACCATCGACAGCAACAGCACGGCAGAAGAGACCAGGCGCCTGCCGAGAGTGTGTGCATCTTCGGCTTGCGCCTTTCCGAGCGCGTTCGTAAGACTCGCCGCAAGGCCAAAATCTGTGATACTTAAAAAAGTAATCACGCTAACGATAGTCACCCATGCGCCGTAACGTTCCGCGCCTAAATACCCGATGGTGAGCGGAACCGAGATGACGCTCACGAAAATCGCCAGGACTCGCCCAATAAGCGCGGAAGCTGTCCCTTGAAACATACCGCGAGCACGGCGCTCGCGATGATCTCGCGGCGTGGCGCGGCTTAAAGTGAAACTAGCCCAGCGGCGTAAGGTCGGAGTCACGAGAAATGGATTATAGCCCATTCCGGCCCTCGTGCTTCAACACGCGTACTCCTGCAGATGCAATAACACTGAGACCGGTCCGTTTGATCAGTTTCAGTCACCTCCGGTCGGTTGGGCTGGAGAGCTAGCTGTAGTACCGGATACGACATTAAAAATGTGCAAAAATGCGCTCTCATAATTCGCACCGCGAATTAACAGCGAGTAGGGTTTTCGCTTCCAAATGCTGGCCAAAGAAACAACGTCAATAGCTAATCCTCAAATATCGCTTGCGCAGCGTGGCGCTGCTTATTTTGAAATGTCTGGCCCAGTCGAATTTATCACTGCCGCAATTCTTTTCGCGCTGATGCTCCTGATCAGAGTCGCGAATATTGTGCACTACCCTTTTGACAGCGATGAACCGCAGCATCTTCACGTGATCTGGGGGTGGGCGCGCGGGTTTGTGCAATATCGCGACATGTTCGACAATCATATGCCGCTGTTTCACATCCTGTTTGCCCCGATCTTGGGGTTAATCGGCGATCGCGCGACCATTCTCTTTGTGATGCGCTTCCTTTTGTTGCCCATGTACTTCGTCGCGGCGTGGTGCACCTATCAGATTGGCACAAGTCTTTTCTCAAAACGCGCCGGAATATGGGCCGTCATCCTTGCTGGCTTTTATGCTCGTTACCATTTCATTTCGCTCGAATTTCGGACGGACAATCTTTGGGCGCCGCTCTGGCTGCTTTGCATCACAGTGTTAGTAACCGGTCCGCTTACTGTGAACCGAGCGCTTCTCGCCGGTTTTTTGCTTGGGTCTTGTTTCGGCGTTTCGATGAAGTCGACACTTTTCCTCTTCTCGATCGCCGTCGCAGCGCCGTTAACCCTGCTTCTTGTCGGCCGTGAGAGGTTGGGCCAATCGTGGAAGCATCTGGTGCAGTGCGTTGCCGCGTTTCTCATTGCAACGTCAATCGTGCCGGCGACGATAATGGCCTTTTTCGCCCTCAAAGGAGTCTGGCACAATTTTCGGTATTGCGTATTCGATTTCAACTTCTTGGCGCGCGACATTTCCGAGAATTCCTCTTTTTTCAAAAATCACCCGCTGACGGTGATAATCGCGTCGTTCATTATTCTCTACATCGCATATCGCCTGACACGCGCCTCGAGCAATAGTGGTTTGGCTTTCCGACGCGCGTTTGTTCTGATTGTTAGTGCTTCTTATTTTCTTACCCTGAGAGGTTTCTGGCCTGTAGCCAGTTATGATGACTATCCGCCATTTTATCCGCTTGCAGCGGTCCTCTGTAGCGGCGCATTGATCGCCGTTTCCAATGCATTAATCAGTCACAAGTGGAACCTGCCACGGATCGTTAGGTTTATGCCATTGCCGGCGTTTGTCGCGTTTGGCGAACTCGTCTTGCTAATCGCACTTCACCCAATTTGGAAAGACGGTGCCGAACAAGAAACCGATCTACTTCGTAACGTACTGGCGCTACTTGGACCGAGTGATTACGTCCTCGATTGCAAGGGCGAGACCATCTTTCGCCAGCGTTGCGTTCGCCCAGTTTTTGAAACGATCACCAGAAGGTCTATTGAGCGTGGAGTCATACCGGATAATTCTCCGCAACGATGCGTGGAGACTCGTACGTGCGTCGTGGCGGCGATATCACTGAAAAAACTATCGCATGACACGCGTCGCTTTGTGAAACGTAACTACCTACCAGTGGCAAACAATTTGCGCATCGCTGGGAAAGAATTGAAGCCTTTAGCCACAAGTCCTAACGAAGCTGACTTCGAGGTTGTAATTGCCGCACCTTACGAAATCATTTCCTCCGATGGTAATGTGTCAGGTACACTGGACGGGACCCCTTACGTCGGTGCGCGTTTCCTAACGCCCGGACCGCATACATTCAGATTCGCACCCACGTCCCACAATTTAACGTTACTTTGGGCGCAAGCCGTGGATCGCCATTTCACTCCCTTTGATCATCATATTTTTTCTTTTTGAACAAAGTATCTCCTACGTCTGCTTCAATGTTCACATCTGAATCGAAATTGATGCTGATTGCGCCGCATCCCGACGATGAAGCGCTGGCCTGCAGCATTATTCTGCAGCACGCTGTTCGTGCCGGTGCGTCCATTCATGTCCTCTATGCCACGGATGGTGACAATAATCCATGGCCGCAGCGTGTGTTGGAGCGCAAGTGGCGGTTGAACGCAGCCGATCGAAAACGCTGGGGAAAATTGCGCCGTTCCGAAGCGCTGGCGGCCCTTCACAAACTTGGTGTCCATCCATCGAACGCCCGTTTCCTGGCTTTGCCCGATCAAGGGCTAACAGATCTTTTGACGACCGATTGTCGATCAACTCTCAACCAGCTCGCGAAATCCATAAGTGATTGGTCTCCGACGGATCTTCTCATTCCTTCAACCTATGACACGCATCCCGATCACAACGCGCTGGCCGTGATGTTACGGCTTGTCCTCGTCAGTTTGTATCCCGCCGAGTCGCCGATGTCGGTCTTGACCTACGCAGTTCATGGAAAGAGTGGGGCCT
>JBEDUS010000060.1:0-16407 GCA_040414975.1 Candidatus Udaeobacter sp. | reverse complement strand
TGGCGCATGTCGCAGGCGATCACGAGTACCTTGTAGGCTTGAAATTCCATGAACGCCGCCGGCGGAATGAAACCGTCCACTGCGACCGCGCCCCACTCGATCCTTGCCAGGATATCGTTCATCTCTTCGATACGCGGGATGCGCTCGAATGAAATACCAGTGTTAAGGAGGCCTTGGAAATAAACCTTATGCGCGTATTCCTTTAGAAAAAAGACGTTCTGGCGCATAATGAATCGCCAGACTGCGTGATCCACTGACGTGTAATCGTCGTATCGCTGATCGACTGCGAATTGGAGTAAATGTTTGGGACAAGCAGCGACCGCCGCGTTGCTATAGCTGATACCGCCTTGAGCTTTCATCGACCAACCTCCTTGGGAAATATAAATAGCTTATGACTCGTTTGCGGAGCGAGCAAGAATGATTCCATTCGCTGTACTGGAGGTCTATGACCGCCGACGCAATTCGATCCGGCGCTCACAGAGTACCGTTAGGGCCTGGACCGCGCGCGAATAACGCGCCGCGCGATCCAAACGAGGCCGGCAATTGCAATCACCCAAGGCGCGAGAAAAGCGATGGCTACACCAATCATGCGCAAACTCCACATGATTGCGCCTGCGCTTTGCGCGAGCGTTCGCCGCAATGTGGCGAGCAAGCCGATATCCTGCGAAACGATATTACCCTGGCTATAAACCCGGATCGAAACGTCCGCCGGCGCGTTTGCTTCATCGATCTGCGTATCTGTGCGATCCTGACGTTGGACACTCACGTTCTGAACCTTCCCTAACGAGTCGAGCGATTGCATGAGCGCTGGGTAGTTTTTCATCGGCACGCGGAGAGACACATCTGCTACTTCGCGGCCATTAGGGTCACGAGTGAAGGTAGAGCTGCGGATCCGTCCGCCCTGCTTCTCGGCAAGAGCGCGAAGCTCCTTTGCTTTTTCGTCCACCGACGACGTGCGAATACGAAGACTGGTTTGTTGAAAAGCTTGCTCCTGTTCCTCGCGAGAGATGGCGATGTTGAGTTCCACTTTGTCGTGTTTGGTCCTGGCATTTTCCGATCCCGCGGTCGCGGGACTGCCGCCCTGTGCAATGCGCTGCGTCTGCGTTTGAAAGTTTTCGACGCGCCCAAATCCTTCGACACGGCCGATTACACCGTCGCTTTCTTCCGGGCTGATCAACATGTTCACCTGGGCCGAGACGCGTCCGGAATAATCGCGATTTAGTTGGGCGTTTGTGATCTGCACCTTTGGCGAAGCACGGCTTTTGATGTCGTTGTAAGTTTTTTCCACATCGGGGGCGTAGAGAGAAAGTTGCGCGCGCTCCTTAAGTAGAAACGCCGCTGGCTCATCCATGTCCTTTTCAGCCAGCGAAATTGTTACCGTGGCGAATTGCACTTGCGAATCCCAATACTTTAAGTCGCCCTGCATCTTCTCAATCTCTTCACGCACACTGCCCAGCTCTTTTTCCACTTGAAGCAAATCGGAGACTTTGCCGGTCTTCGTTTTCAACATCTCGATCAAACGTTGCTCCATGACATGCGCGTTCTTCAGGCGCGCGGCAGTATCGAAATATGCTTTAGTGACATCTTCAGTGCCGAGTGTCTGGTTTTTCAATTCGCCGAGGCTGCGAATCTTTTGCAGAAAGCGATCGAGGTTTTCGGGCAGCACCTTCACGACCACCTGACCACGTAGCTTTCCATTAGCCTGTTTTTCGGAATCTGTTGTAGCGACGTAACCGTGCTCTTCGTTCGCAAATGCCGTGATCTTCTGGACAGCATCATCAAAGCTTATGATCTCCAGTTCGACAGTTGCGTTTCGGATCAGTTTCCGATTGGCTAGTGGTGGAGCAGTTGTCTCAACTGGGATTTTTCCAGCTTCTTCGGCATTGGCACCAGTCTCTGGGCTTGCGACGACGGCTTCAGTCTCAGCGTTCTCTGCCTGCGCAGCTTTGCCTGGTGCAACCGTTGCTGCAGCTATTTTGCCCTCTTCACGAAATAATTGTGACTTGGTTGCAGGCGGTGGCGCCGGTGCCTCGACCGCCGAGTCTTCTGGTCGTCCAACAGCCATTCCGCCCGATCGACCTAAGGCTCCAGCTTGACTTGGCTGTGATCCCGCTGGCTGCGGTACGGCTACCTTCGCATAGCGCTCACGAGCATCGGGCGCAGTTACAGCTTCGCCCGTGATCATTCGGCCCACTTGCACTAGTGCCAGAAGAATGGCGGCGACGGCAGTAATTTGTACAGCCCGTAAGCGCATTAAATCGACGAGGAGCTTTACAAGTCCGCTTCGTTGAGGGACGCGACTATGAAATCCAGCCAGGACGCGCTGTTCGAAAGCTCGATCCGGTTTCTCCGGCGCGAGAGTTTCTTCCAGAATCCTGTTCATAGCTTCGGTTTCCTGACGAGTTGTTCGGCACTCGGTGCAATCGACCAGGTGCGCGTGAAGCGCGCTCCGTTCGTTATTAGAAAGGTCGCCGTGCAGATCGGCGGCCAGCCAGCTGTCGATTTCGTCGTGAATTATTGCCATATGTTTAGTCCGTTGAAGCAAGGGCCGGGCGAAGTTGTTTACGCATTGAAGCGAGCGCCCGTCCGAGAATTCCTCGCAGCGACCCATTAGTCAGGCCCAGGGTGTTTTCGATAGTGCGATACTCCATCTCTTCGAAATAACGCAACGTCAGCGCGATCCGATGGAGTTCTGGCAGCGTTGCGAGTGCGGAATGCAATCGTCGATCCAAAGCACTCGTGTCCGGCGGTTCTGGTTCGATCGGTTCGGTCAGCCGTTCCGACAGAGGCACCGTCCGGCGTTTCCGAACAACGTCGTGCGCCCTGTGTCGTACGATCGTTGCAAGCCAGGCAGGAAATTTCTCCGGGTCCCGCACGCGCCAGCGTGTCTTCCACGCTTTAACGAGCGAATCCTGAACGATGTCCTCCGCTTCCTCCCGATTTTGCAGAATTCCGTAAGCGATAGCGAAAAGTGTCCGGCTCTGGGTGCGAATAATCATCTCAAATGCCTCGCGATTGCCCTGAATGGCGGCCCGATATTGTTCGCGTTCACTGGCTTCCATCTTGGTCGATCTAAAAACCTAGACGCTCGAGGTCGCGATTCCGCGCGAAAAATCTTAAAAAATCCTGCAAGGTGGATCCACCTAGCGAGGTGGGATGACGCAGAATCTAGCCACAAATCCGCATCCGAGCAGCGGCGCCTACCTGTTCTTTGGCCTTTCGCACCTGAGCGCGAGCACGTTGTTTTCGGAATCTCGAAACTCGGCTAGCCACAGGTCGTGGGTGGCCATCGGCGCGACCAACATTGGCCTAGTTTCGAAATGAACATGGCGCGCCACCAGCGCCTCGTGTGCTTGATCGATGTCCTGGACTTTGAAGTAGACAATTGAGCTTGGATGATCCAGATCAGGCCGTTCCGGAATTGCCAGCATCAAACGGAGACCGCTGCAATCGAAGAATGCCATCCGTCCCGGGACGCTAAAGAGGTGTTTTAATTTGAGCGTGTTTTTGTAGAAGGTGACCGCGCGATCGAAGTCATGAACATTCACGGAAATTTGTTCGATCGGACCTAAAGGGCCTTTGTTCGCCTTGGTCATATTTTGAGTGGGTTCATTGAACGCCGCCGTGATCGCGCAGCAACTTCTCGATTTCGGGCTTCTTGTATTCCAACGAGATGGTGAGTGGTGTTTTTCCGTTATCGTCTCTCTGATTCACGTCCGCCCCGTTATCTATCAGAAGGCGAGCAAACTCGACAAAGCCGTTTCCGGCGGCCTCGTGCAGCGGACTGCCGCCTTCTTCACTGCGGCAATTGACGTTCGCTCCGCGAGACAAGTATAATTTAGCAAGGTCGATCCAATTATTGGCCGCAGCGCCCTGTAGGGGCGTCGCATTCAATTTGTTTTTGGAGTTCAGATTAAGATCTGCGCCGCTGTCGATGAGCAGTTTTGCCATTTCCAGATTATTGAAGTTCAAATGCAAAGCAGTCCAACCGTCCGGGGACCAAGCATGAATCAAGTCCGGATTCTGCTTGAGCAGCTCCTTTACATGCGCAATGCGTCCGGTGGCAGCCGCTTCGAAGATGCTAGGCTCGACACCTGGTGCGATCAGCAGGTCGGCAATGTCTTTGTGTTTGGCGTAAACCGCGAAGAGGATCGCAGTTCTGCCCTTGTCGTCGGATGCCTTCGCTAATGATGGGTTTTGTTTGAGCAGCTGTTGAACCCGGGTCGCATCACCTTTTTTGATCAAATCGAAGAACTGTTTAACCTCACTGCTTTGCGCAAAAGATGTCGATCCAAAAATTACTGCTGCACAGGCAATGCCCACCGCTCGAACTATGAGAACTGACGCTTTCATTAGCGCGACGTTAAGTCGCGCCAGTAAGATATACTTCTCGAATCTTGCTATTTTCGTTGGCGAGTTTTCCGTGTTTCCTCCGCCAGACGCGCGGCGACATGCCGCATTTCGCGCGAAACAAGGTGCTAAAGGATCCAAGGCTGGTGAAGCCACATTCCAGACAGATCCCGGTTACCGGGATGTTCGTTCTTTCCAACAGAAACTTTGCCCGATCTAATCGGCACTGGCTCAAGTACTCATGCGGCGACTGTTTGAAAGCAGCCTGGAAAACCCGCAACAGATGAAATGGTGAAAGACAGGCGGCGTACGCCACGTCAGACAAGTTGATGCGCGAACGCAGGTTCGCGTGCATGTAATCGCGCGCGTAATTTGCTCTCTTCCAAAGTTCCTCGCGCGTTGATGCGCGCTCGGCTGGAAGATTTACGATTTCTCGCTTGAGCCCATTTTGGCTGGCGAGCATCGCCGCCAGCAATTCCCGAAGGCGCTCTTCCAGCCAGCCGTCATCGATCAGGACATCGCTTTTAAATGCAGCACGCAACGCGCGCACCTTTGGCGAAACGGTCCGATCGTGCGGCGTGTAGCGCGAGAAGAAGCTTGGCTGAAAGGCGCCATCGCTTGCCGGCTCCATCAACATTCGCTCGGCCGATTGGCTCCTCGCCCGCAAGACGTCTTCGCACCAGCCGCCCGGAAACCAAAGCACGAATGTTTCGACGCGCGTCGGGGAGGCGATCTCGATTGAGTACGGCTGCCGATTATTCAAGATCAGATAACCGGCGTCATCTACAGCAACTTGGTTTCGATCGAATCGATAAAGCGCGCGCCCATTCGACATCGTTTTGAGTGAGAGCGCTAGACCCGGCGTTTGCGCGAAATAAGAGAAGCCGCGGCCGCTCATGAATACAAATCGCTGCAGTGCGCTAAACGGATTAACTGCCACCAGGGTTCATCCTATCAGGTTGGATGCGGACCGAAAAGCATTGCCGATCGCACGCGATTCCCAGTGCGATGGCAATCTTCTCGCATGCTCAAAAAATAATCACCGTATTACCAACGCTGACCAAGTCTTTCACGCGCGCAGCGTCCCAGTTCGCCAGGCGAATGCAGCCGTGGCTGGCAGCGCGGCCGATTGTTTCCGGATTATTGGTGCCATGAATGCCGATGCCAGGCTTGTTTAAGCCCATCCATAGAATGCCGACGAGATTGTTCGGACCCGGCGGCAAGTTGTAAAAGTTTTCGGTGCGCACTCCGTAATTGAGCATCCCTTCATCGTAGCGGAACCAAGGCCAAACATTTGCGCCGAGAATCTTCCAGGTGCCCACTGGCGCGGGTAACATCTTTGACCCAGGCGTAATTGGAAAGACGCAAACGAGTTGATCTTGGTCAAAGACTTCGAGAAGTTTTTCGTAGGTGTCGACAAAAATCTTTCGGGACGCGAACGCCGGATTTTCCGGAACTTTGCCTTCGGTAAATTTTTCCACTTCAAACGGCAGTACATTCGGCACCTTCAAGGTTTCGCCGGGCTGAAGATGTTCCCATTTCTGTCCGGGATTAAGTTTCCGAATGTAAGACTCGGCCGAATGATATCGCTCGGCAACGAACTCGAGCAGCGACGTATAAGGCAGCCATTTTAACTTGGCCTGCTCGGCATGGCCGCTCGGCACATCGCCCACGAATTTCAGATCTTCATCCCTGATCGTATACGTGGTATAAGTCAGAGGCACTTGATCGAGCATCCACTGATCGACCGCGCCGGTCTTGGGCATTGCGTGCGCATGCTTGTATGAGATGAGCGCCTTACGGAAAAATTCGCCCATCCTTCCGTCAATTTTCCCAGGCCCGAAATCATTGTTGTCCAAAAAAATTTGCAACCGCGTAGCGGTTTCCTCGTCATAATTCGGCAACGCGACAGGATAAACCCGTGGCGGCGGCATAGTTTGCTCCTGCGCCAGCGCGAACATTGTGATTGCGATGATCCCGAAAACGTAAAAAACGACCTTCATCGGCGGAAGTTATGCGCAGTGAATCCGGGGACGCAAACGCGATCTTCTCTCCGCTATTTACCTCGCACAGCAGCTGTCTCATCGAAACACGGTGGCGCCTCTTCGCGGTATCCCATTCGCCCCCACGTAGACGCAGTGATCACCAGCGCCAATACGCAGGCGGCTATCGCGAGGTTCAAGTAACTTCCAAGCACGACCGGAGAGTGAAAAACTTGAACCAGGCCAGCGGCATAAAAGGTGTTCCAGGAAGCATGCACCAATATCGCCATGAAGACGCTGCTTCTCGTGTTATTGACGACCCAAATGATGATCAGGCGCAGCCCCATCAGGGCCACGGCAAATACGATGAAGTCCAGCACCGTACCCCGTGGAGGTATATCCGTGACATCTTGCGATGGGATCAGGAATCCAGGCAAATGCCATAGCGCCCAGAAGCCACCAAGGATCAGGCCTCCGATCAAAGGTCCATACGATCGCTGCAAGCGAGGCTGCGCGAATCCAGTCCAACCCGGTTCTTCGAGCAGCGGTCCTCCAATGAGAATCATAGAAATGAAAGCGCGCAGATACGCCAGAAAGAATGGCTGGGCGGAAATGTCGAACGACTCCAAGGCGCCGGCCCGCATGAAAGTTGCAAGCGCCATGGCCGCTGGCAGGCCAAAGAAAGCAAACACGTACCATCGAAACCCAACCCGCCAGCGCACCATTCGTCGCAGCAAGCAAGTTAGGCCGGGGGCCTCTTCGGTAAGCGCAGTCATGATAAAGCCTGATAAGATCGGTCCGAACAAACCAGCGATAGCCAATAGCCGTACTACGTCGGGACTCAATCTTACCAGGCCGTAGTACATGAATGGACCCGGCAGGAACATGAGCCACGAGAAACCGAATGCGATTAGAAAATAAGAAACCAGCGGGCGACGAGAAAGCAACCTGCTGAGAACAGACTGCGCCCGTACGATTGCGGTAGTCAAAGTCGTAATCTCTCTCGAGGGAATTAGTCTCCTTTATACCGAAGCGTGCAATGATCGAATTTGGTGGCGTGTCGTGCGAGCACAGACTTCCTGCGAAGTGCGGGGAGTATTTGAATTGGATTGCTTGCCATTTGATGCACCAGTTCTAGTTTTGGCGCGGTGAAAAAAATCGAGGCAGTCATCAAGCCTTTTAAAGCAGAGCCGGTGAAGGAAGCGCTCATGGCGGCAGGCGTGGAAGGAATGTCTCTTAGCGAGGTAAAAGGATTTGGCCGGCAGAAGGGACACAGCGAAATTTATCGTGGGACGGAGTACACCGTCGATTTTCTTCCGAAAATTAAATTCGAAATGGTTGTTGCCGATGAGCGGGCACAGCGGGCTGTCGAAGCAATTCTTGGAGCGGCCAAAACCGGCAAGATCGGTGATGGAAAAATCTTTGTAACCGAGGTCGAAGAAGCGGTGCGCATTCGGACCGGTGAACGGGGAATGGAGGCGCTGTGACCGTGAGCGGCAACAGGAAGTTAGGGTTAAAAGAGTTAAAAAGTTGAAAAGCTACAAGGTTCAACCCGAGAGAACATCCTTTTAACCTTTGAACCTTTTAACTATTCAAGGATTTAACGATTCAACTCATGCACGAATATCTGCTATCCCTCTTTCTCGGAATTGTCGAAGGGCTGACTGAATTTCTTCCGGTGAGCTCAACTGCGCATTTGCGCATCTGCGAAGCGCTGATGCATATCGATCTGCACGACGGGTTCTGGAAAATGTATACGATCGTTATCCAACTCGGCGCCATCCTGGCGTTGCCGGTTTATTTCTGGCACCGCATCTTGCAGTTTGTTCGCACATTTCCGAAAGGCGAACGCGGCAATCGCACCATTTTGACGCATCCTTTAAGTCTTACCTTGATCGCGTTTGTCGTCACCGCAATCCCAGCGTGGGCACTTACGAAACAAATCGGCAAAAACCTGGAAAGTCTCTGGGTGATGGCCCTCGCGCTTCTCATCGGCGGAATCGTTATGTGGATTGTCGACGCGGTTTTCACAAGGCCGCGCACGCTACACATGGAGGAGATGACTCTGCCGCAGGCGGTCTGGATTGGTGCAGCGCAAATTCTTTCTGCTGTTTTCCCAGGTACTTCACGCTCGATGTCCACCATTGCCGCGGGCCAGGTCGCAGGGCTCTCGCGTCCAGCCGCGCTCGAATTTTCGTTCTTCCTTTCGATGCCGACGATGCTCGTAGCTACGGCGTATGATTTTTTGAAGACAGTGATGCCACATCATGGCGAAGCGGATATTGCGCCGTTGGTCATGACCCCGCATGAATGGATTGTGGTTGCCGTTGGATTTATCGTTTCGTTTTTCGTAGCATGGGCCGTGGTCGCGTGGTTTATGAATTGGGTGCGTACCCGTGGGTTTGTGCCATTCGCCATCTACCGCATTGTTCTGGGCATCGGTTTATTGACACTGTTGATGCGTGGAATCATGTAATCAACCAGTCATGGCAACCGACGTTATTCTTCCTGATCTGCAAAGTGCTGTTCTTTGCGAAGACGTCCGGTGCGAGATCAACGGGATGCAAACGCTCGTGGGGGTGCTGAGCGTCATCCCTGCGCCGGCCCTGCCGATCAATTACATCCGGCTCTGCATCTGGACGCGCTGGTGCAGCGGAGCGGGAAAATTTCGGCAAAAATCGCGCATCATCGGCGTCGACGAACAGCAGGTGATCGCGCAGGCGGAAGTTGAATTTGTTTTGAAGGAGATGGAAGGCCACGCGACCAACGTCCATTACTTTGGTGGAGTGCAGTTTCAGCAATACGGATTGCATCATGTAGAGATTTATCTGGAAAACGAATTGCGGATGCGTTTTCCCATGCCTGTAATCCAGGTCACGCGGCCAACTGGTTAAACTGGGAAACGTTTTGTGAATAGGGGCTTGCGAATGGGTCGGAGTTGCTTACCACGGCGATTTATGCCGGGAGGATTCTTCATCATGCTTCTCTGCAGTGTGGCCTTTGTGGGCCAAATACACGCACAGGAAGTAATCGTTGCTCGCGAAACAAAACCGGAAGCTCCCAAGCAAGCAGCGCCGCCTCCCGAACAAACTCCTTCAGAATCGCCAACACCGGAACCAGAGCAGGCTAAACCAAAATCACATAGCAAGAAATCTACATCTGCTGCGCCGACGCTTGAGCAAATGCGAATGGCGGGAGCGCTTGCTGCCGAACGGTTGAACAATCCAGGTTCCTCACAAACGAGCCGATCTGATCAGGTGGATTCGGAGGCTGCTACTGCGCCAAGCCGAGTTGTCTCTGAAACTCCCAAGCCAGAAAGGAGGGAACCTCGTTCGGAACCAACAAGCACGCCACGCCGGCCAAGCTCGCGGACTGGGAAGGCGGAGGCAATCGGCGCAGTGCGGTCAACGTTTATGGAATCTGGCAGGGAACAGCCAAGTGCGTCTCCTTCTCCAAAAGGGCAAATACCCGTGCCTTAATTAGCAAGCGCCGCCTGTTTAGGCGCGCGACGACCGTTTCCTGGGTCGGCATCTGCTAACCTTTGCGAGCCGTTTCGCTTCATCGCTTGCTTTTACTCCTGCTTTTTCACTTACTGTTCTCCGAGCAGGACCATACTTAAGAGCAGGATTCAGAAGGGTGCGGCGTGCAAATTCTCTTGCACGTAGGGGCCGCCAACATATTATTCGTGGGCAGTCCCGACTGTGTCCTGCCGGATGCATCGGGAAAATTTTTTGCCCATTTCTAATCGCAATGGCCAATACAATTTTAATTGGAGCGCAGTGGGGTGACGAAGGTAAGGGTAAGATCATCGACGTGCTTACGGCAAAGGCTGACATCGTCGTTCGAAGCCAGGGCGGCAATAACGCCGGGCACACCGTTTTCCATCGTGGCGTTAAATACATTCTCCATCTGATCCCCTCAGGGATTCTGCGGCGCGGGAAAGTTTGCGTAATTGGAAACGGGGTCGTGATCGACCCGATCGCATTGCTTGGTGAGATCGATGACTTGCGCAAACTTAGAGTCAAAATCGGCGCGAATTTGCTGATTAGCGACTGTGCACACCTGGTTTTGCCTTATCACCGCCTGCTCGATGAGCAGCGGGAACTGCGTCAGGGCCATACCAGAATTGGAACTACCAAGCGCGGGATCGGACCGGCGTATGGCGATAAAGCAGCGCGCACCGGCCTGCGCATATCCGATTTGATGCAGCCGATTGTGTTCTCAAAAAAACTGCACGCCAAAGTGATCGAGAACAACAGAATTCTCCAGGCGCTCGGCGCGAAGCCTGTCAGCTTTCGAGAGGTCAATGAAACCTATCTGGCGGCAGGCGAAAAATTGCGCCCGTTTATTGCCAATACGGTAGTTTATCTTCATCGCGCTATGGAGCGTGGCAAAAAGATCCTTTTCGAAGGAGCGCAAGGAACATTCCTCGATATCGATCACGGCACCTATCCGTATGTGACTTCCTCGAATACAACGGCGGGGGGCGCATGCACCGGTACCGGCGTGCCGCCCCATCGAATCGACCGCGTACTGGGCGTCATGAAGGCATACACCACACGCGTGGGCGAGGGGGCGTTGCCGACCGAAGATATGCAATTGACGCACATGCTTCACAATCTGGGGCGCGAATTCGGTGCGACCACTGGACGCAAACGCCGCTGTGGTTGGTTCGACGCTGTGGCAACGCGCTACGCCAGGATGATCAACGGAATCGACGAGATTGCCATCACCAATCTCGACGGGCTGGATCATGTTGATCCAATCCGGGTTTGCGTAGCTTATCGGCTAAACGGGAAGCGTCTTCGTGTTCCACCCTGCGACGCGAACCAATTGGCCAACTGCGAGCCAATCTATGCAGAGGTACCCGGGTGGAACAGGCCTACCCACTCTGCTCGAACCTTTTCGCAACTTCCTCCTGCAGCGAGAAAATACGTTAGATACATCTCCGAATTAACCGAAGCAAAATTGTCCATGATCAGCGTCGGGCCGGCACGCGGTGAGACAATCGTTTTGTAGCAATGCCTCCGAACGTGAAGAGCGTTCCTCGTCATATAGCAATTATCATGGATGGTAACGGCCGATGGGCCAAGGGGCGCGGTTTGCCGCGCATTAGAGGGCACGAGGCGGGTGCGCAGGCTGTTCGCGAATGCGTAGAAGGCTGCGGTGAATTAAAGGTGGATTACCTCACCCTTTACGCTTTCTCCGCTGAGAACTGGCAGCGCCCCAAAAGTGAAGTCCTCGCGCTGATGCGGCTACTCGAGAAGTTCTTGAAGGAAAAAACGCCGGAATTGATCGAGAAAAATGTGCGTCTCCAAGCGATTGGACGTCTAACTGATCTACCTGGGAGTTCACAGGAACAACTTCATAAGACTATCGAGCAAACTGCCGGTAACACTGGTTTGACTCTCATTCTCGCTCTGAGTTACGGGGGCCGCCTCGAAATCATCGATGGCATCAAAAGTTTGCTTCGCGCGATCGAGCTTGGCCACATCGACAAGGCAATGATCGATGTGGAGATGTTCAGCAAGCATCTTTATACGCGCTATTATCCCGATCCTGATCTACTCATCCGCACCTCGGGCGAAATGCGTTTGTCCAACTTCCTCCTTTGGCAAACGTCATATACCGAAATGTACATCACGCCCAAGTTATGGCCCGACTTCACAAAGAAAGACCTCGTTGCCGCCGTGGAGGAATTTGGAAGGCGCCAACGCCGCTACGGGGTAGTGGTTTAGCAGGGTCAGCTCTATTTCTATGGCGCACTTGAGGCCATTCGCGCTGCAGGCTTACAGATTTCTATCTGCGCAGAGAGTTTTTCAATTTGTACTGGCTGTTCTTTTCAATTGTTCAGCTACGATATCGAGAGTTGCCTCCAACTTCGTTACTTTGTCTTCCTCTTCGAGAAATGCCTTATCCTCTTTCAGAAACTCGTTAAGTAACATTGCGTTCACTTGGTCATAACGGACGCTGTAAGGTTTGCCTCCCATGTCGCGCACTATCAGGGTAGGAGTCACCTTTTCTACTTCTTCAGCAACCGAGCTAAACTGCGATGCACCTGCTGGATCAAGTTCATTTTTGTAACCGAAGGTCACTGGCTTCAGCACAAAAAGCGCTTCGCTAGCTCTATCTATTGGCTTACTAGCTGTGATAACGTGATTGCCAGCATTGTTACCTATGGCGACGTTGTTGTTACCGGTGGTGTTGCCGAATAGTGCAAAATTACCCGCAGCTGTATTGTTGCTGCCTGTCGTGTTGTGTTGAAGCGCAAGACTAGCAACCGCTGCGTTATCCTGTCCGGTACTGTTCGCACCCAGCGTCTCATCGCCAATTGCCGTGTTGAAGTTGCCGTCAATGTTGCCAGAAAGGGCGAACGAACGGACGGCCGTATTCCCGGTGCGACGTCGTTAGCAAAGGGCGCTTGATCGCCGTTGGCAACATTGGCTGCCCCTTTACTGTTGGTAAACAGCGCCTTGAATCCGGTGGCCGTATTGCTCTGTCCGAAATTGGAAAAGAGCGCCTGATCTCCCACAGCAATGTTCTCCGGATCCGTAATCTCCACGCCAAATCCAGGCGGGTCTTGAGGTACCTTTGCGCCCGATGGCCCAACAGGCCGCGGCGCCCCTTGAACGCCCTGCGGACCTTGTGCCCCTTGCTGTCTTGAGGTCCTTGTGGCCCGGGCGGAAAGCTGCCGAGATCGGCTCTACCAAGCTGACCGGTGGAAGGATCCACCAAGAGCGCTTGTATCGGGGCGTTGGGATTCATTGCCGTAATCCCGGCTACGAATATTGCCTGGTGAAGGTCTGGGTCACCTATTCGGGTGTTAGACTCTCCGGCCATACCACCGTTTCCGATATCAATGTTATTATCGCCAGTGGTTAGAGCTATGCCCGCGCCGCTGGCCGTATTTTCATTTGAGCTACTTTTAAGTAGCGCCCCAGCCCCAATGGCTGTGTTAAGGCTGCCAGTCGTATTGCTCTTGAGCGATAATAACCCAATCGCCGTATTGTACGTGCGGCTGGATAGGCTAAGAAGCGCGCTTTGGCCTTCCGCAGTGTTGCCTCCTGGATAACCGCCATCCGGCGCCGGAGTTAATGCTTGCAGTTCGGCAAAAGATCAAAGCAGATAAGGGCCAGGATAAGTGGAAACGATCGAGCTACGGTTTTCATGGCGCTCAGCTTTGCGAGACGCCCAGCAGCTTGTCGAGTCCGAAAACGCTTGTCGCCTATTTGACGGCGAAACAAAGGTTTCTCCGCAGTTTTATCTCAAATTTTTGGAACAACTCGCTTAGAGACAAAAAGCTGCTATCGACAAGTTGTCAGGTCACCCGCTATCGTCAGATTGGAATGAAAAGCCCAATATGAGATTTAAGAATCAAGTTGCGATTGTTACGGGAGCTGGGCGGGGGATTGGACAAGCAATTGCCTTGCGGCTGGCGAACGAAGGAGCGCGTATCGCTTGCGTGAGCCGTACCGAACCAAGCGCAAAGAACATCGCGAACCAGATCAACGCAATTTGTGCTGATGCGGCAAAAGCCTACACCGTTGATGTCGCCCACCATGCAGCCGTGCAAAAAATCGGTGGTCGGATTTTGGAGGAGTTTGGTAGGGCCGACATTCTGGTAAATAACGCCGGCGTCACTCGTGACGGGCTCGCCATGCGCATGTCGCTCGAGGACTGGGATTTTGTCGTTAACACGAATTTGCGCGGCGCGTTTAGTTTTGCGCAGGCAATCATTCGCGCAATGATCAAACAACGCAGCGGCCGCATCATCAACATTAGTTCGGTGATCGGCCTAATGGGCAATGCAGGACAGACGAATTACGCGGCCAGCAAGGCGGGCTTGATCGGTTTTACAAAGGCACTCGCCCGCGAGCTGGCGAGCCGAAATATCACTGTGAACGCTGTGGCGCCGGGCTTTATCGCGACAGACATGACGGCCGGACTTTCCGATGAAATTAAGAATTCTATTCAATCAAAAATTCCGCTTGGCAAAACGGGCACGCCGGACGACATCGCCAACGCGGTAGCATTTCTCGCGTCAACGGAAGCCGGTTATATCACTGGCCAGGTGTTGTGCGTCGACGGCGGAATCGTGATGTAAGTTTTCGCACCGCGAAATTCTGGAGGAGCAGGCTTGCAGGCTAGCAAACTGCGCTCCTCGGAAGCGGCGGCGACTTCCCATCTGAAATCCAGATGCCGCCGATCATTCACGCGTGCGATATTATGGTTATGCGTCCATTCGCTAACAGCACACTGTCGGCTGAAACACGGCATTCATAAATGGTGTTAGCCCCATCGCCAAATAGGCGGTTCGCACAAATCTGCAGCGGCGCTCCGATGTCATCCAGAAAAGCGACATGCAAGTACGCGTTGCGGAGTGCAGCCAGATAGCCGGGCGGTGCGATCGCGCCCATCGAACGCGCCCGCAGTCCGCCGTGGACTGCTGCCGCTTGGGCGCCGTATTCGAAAGCGTGCAGGGCAGATAAACGTCCGTCGCGAGACAATGGATTAGCCGGGTCGCGGTGTGTGTTAGAGACGCAAGTGATTGACCTGTCGTCCCAGTGACTCACCTCGTCTAACAAACACATCTTGTCAGAGTGGGGGATCAATGTGCGAATTTCTGCTTTGTTGATCGCTAGATTGTCAGGCATCGAACAGACCTAAATTCGTTCAAATGCTACATCGGAGTCTCTTCACACACCCTTTTGTAACGCTTTTAGCCTTTAACGCGGCGAAGTCTGGTCCCAAAACGGATAAAAGTTAAACCAGTTGTAAGGCGCAAGGCGCGCGTAATGCTCCAGGCGCCCGGCGTAGCGCTGCATCCACAGTTGAATCTCTTCAGCCCGACGTTCGCGATCCAAAGTGATCTCGTCTGCAAAATGTTCGAAGTAAATTTCGTAGCGATTGCCACCGCGATAGAGACCGAAAAATAAAATAACGGGACAATGCGTCATGGCGGCAAGCACGATTGGGCCGACTGGGAACGCTGTTCCCCTACCAAGAAATTGGCACTGGGTTGTCTTGCCATCGTTCGGCACGCGGTCGCCCAGCGTGCCGACCAAGAACCCCGCATCCAAGCTTTCCTTAACAGTGAGTAATGTATCGGCCCGATCTGGTGCAACGACGGTGCTGGCAATCACCGGATTCAGCGAATCCAAAAAGCCGGTGATATTTTGGTTGTGCGTTGCATCCATTAAAACCTTGAGCGGAAAGTTCCTCTGCATTACGCCCAGAGTCCGTAACACTTCGAAGCTTCCCAAATGTGAGCCCAAAAGAATGCAGCCCTTTCCACTTTCCATTCGGCGATGCAGGATTTCTTTGCCATAAAGCTTCACGTCAAAGCGCCGGAACTCACCGCGCAACAGGTATACGCGATCCAGAATTGTCGCAGCGAAGCAATGAAAATGACGAAACACTTCCCACCAGTGGGCTGGGCGGCCGCTCATTTGCTTAAGGTATTCGTACGAGGTTCGACGGCCCGCGCTTGCAGTAAGTACAAAATAAGTGGTGACCGGGTATAACAGTAGTCTTGCTGCCCAACGTCCGATGTGCGTTGCGATCCAGGCAATTGATCGCAGCGAAGCCAGCGTGCCGCGTTCCGGCAAGGCAGTCCAGCGCACTGTGTCTGTCGTTTTCGTCTCGAGAACGTCCGAGGTCATTTGTCGGGCACGACATTTTGTCCGCAAATTGCGCCAGTGAAAAAGTGTGGATAGATCTCACGAATGCGATCGATGTCCGGCGCAACTTCAGCATGCTGAAAGCCTGCGCGAGTAAATGCTCGCCTCCAATGGTCGGCCGTCAGAAAGCCTGGATTCGGGCGAATCTCCGGATCCGTCCGGACGTTTGTAAAACTTTCAAGAATCTGAAACATCAGCTCGGGATAGATTGGTTGATTGATATAGGGTCGCAGGCATTCGCCAATTACGAGCCAGCCGCCAGTGGCCAGAGCGCGGCGCGCTTCGTTCAAGCTAAACAAGAGATCCTTGGAGATATGCATTACGTTAACGGCGTATACCAGATCGAATTCACGCGGGTTGATGCCTTGAGTGCTCCACGGCAAATCGAGATTGAG
>JBEDUS010000059.1:0-2908 GCA_040414975.1 Candidatus Udaeobacter sp. | reverse complement strand
GTTGAAAGTATCCTGATCCGCAAAGCGTTACAACGCTTTCAGGGCAACGTGAGCCACGCCGCAGAAGCTCTCGGCCTGAGCCGTGGTGCCTTGTACCGCCGGATGGAAAAATATGGGCTCTAGCCCGATTCTCCGCGATTCCCACAGAGAAAAGGGGCGAAAATCAAAACGAGCGCCGTTTGAACGCCGCATCGCTCGATTTTTAGTCCTGCTGGTAACGCCGGGACTCATTGTCAGCGGCATCCTGATCTGGCTTCAAACCTGGTCGCTTGAATCCAAGTTAATCTTGTTCGCGGCCGAGTTAATCGCCTGCCTGCTCATAGGCTCGGCGCTTCATGACCACATCGTTCGTCCACTGCAGACCCTGGCGAATGTCGTGGGAGCGTTACGCGAAGAAGACTATTCCTTCCGCGCTCGTCTGGCGGTTCCAAACGACGCTCTCGGTGAACTTTCGATCGAAGTGAACGCGCTCGCGGACTTACTTGCGCAGCACCGGACAGGTGCGATCGAAGCGACTGCTTTGCTCGAACGCGTGGTGGAGGAAGTCGATATCCCGATCTTTGCCTTTGATCCCGGGGAGAAGCTGCGCCTGGTGAATTCGGCCGGAGAAAGACTCCTGCAGCAACGCTCTCGCCGGGCGCTGGGCAGCACTGCTTCGGATCTGGGACTCGAAAACTGCCTCTCCGGCGAGAGTGAATCCCTGGTCGAGCTGCACTTGGGAACCAATGCCCGCTGGTTCGTCCGACGGAGCTCATTTCGTCAGCAGGGAATTCCGCATACGCTGGTTGTTCTCTCCGACGTCAGCCGCGCGTTGCGGGAAGAGGAGCGGAAGGCCTGGCAACGATTGATCCGCGTACTGGGCCACGAGTTGAACAATTCTCTGGCGCCGATCAAGTCCATTGCGGGGAGCTTGAATGCCCGACTCCCGAGTAGCGGGGTCAACCTCGAAGAGCAACAGGATTTTGAAAGAGGGCTAAACATCATCGCCACCCGCGCTGCCTCGCTCAGCCGCTTCCTCGATGCCTATCGTAAGCTGGCCCAAATGCCTCCCCCGGTGGTTCAGAGGTGTGCGATTTCGACATTGGCTAGGCGCGTGGCCAGCCTGGAAACGCGAGTTCCCGTGGAAGTGGTGTCCGGTCCAGATATCGTTTTCCTGGCTGATGCCGACCAGCTCGAGCAAATGCTCATCAACCTGGTGCGTAATGCGGCGGAATCTGTCCTGCAAGCCGGGGAAGAAAATGCCAACTCCAATGGATCGAAAGAACGGGATGCCAGGCGCCAAATCGTTCTTTCCTGGAAAGCCGTTGAGGAGACGATCGTTATCGCCATTGAAGATGACGGTGTGGGGCTCATGAATCCCGCGAATGTGTTTGTCCCTTTTTATACGACCAAGCCGCAAGGAAGCGGTATTGGACTTGTGCTTTCCCGTCAGATTGCCGAGGCGCACGGCGGCACAATGGAATTGTCAAACCGTACGGATCGCAGAGGCTGTACAGTAAAAATTACCCTACCTTTGCGGATAACAGTCGCAGCCGACAGACGAACAGAAAATAAGTTGGCGTAATCTTCGGATAATTTCCACAACAAAACCGTGTAGTGTGGCTGAGAGAGCTCTCGGTCAAGTCATAACTCTCTTTCTAGAGAGACTGCTCAGGGCGTTAACCGTCGCGCTGGCCGTACATAAAATAAAGGCGAAAGTGTGAGTTCTTGCTGGTGAATGGAAGTGCGTGGTATTGCGAGGCTCAAAAGTGCAGCGATCATAACACCGCACGTACCCTGTGCCGCATGATCTCGACACCGATACAGGGCAGCAGGAACGAGGAACGCCGGACGATGATTTCATACCTTCTTTTCTTGGATTCGGGCGAGCTGATCGCGAACACCGTAGCAAAGAAATATCGTCGCAGCGACCGCGACCATGGCAATGAGCGCGGCAAAAATGATGCCGAAGTGAAATTCATAACGGTAGGTCGAGTTGGCGCCCAACGTCACAGCGGAAATGGCTCCCTGACCCACCGTGAGTGGCAGGGTCAAAGGCTAGAACGCGCGTACGAAGGCATTTCGATGGGACAATACTGTCAGCTTTCTCATGCATTTCTTCTTTTTCCATCAGCATGCTCCAACCCATGGAGACGACCACCAGCCCTCCCCCCCTGCACGACTGGAAGCGGAACGCCAAAAATTTCAGGAGCTGGGCGCCAATGAAACAAGATCCAACCATGAGCAAGACTGTTGAACGCCACGTGCCAGGAAACCGCCCTGCGCGTCTCGGGTCGATAACCATGTGAGACTGCTGAAAAAAGAGCCAACACAGTAATCTCGAGATCTTCGGCGAACGAAAATTCAACGACTTACAAGCCGAATTTTGTGCCCGAAGTACCCCGAAAAGAGTTTTTCAATAGCCACATGTAGTTTTGGCACAGCGGCCGCCTCGCTAACTCATTTAACAAAAGGGCTTTGTTTTCCATATGCTATTCTGTCGCGTAACCAAGATTCTAACGCGCAGCATAATTTCCGTCTGGAGACCGACATTGAGACGTTCATTCGAATCTCGGGAAGAACCACACGGCACTCGGGCTGTAGAGCCCACGATCAGCGCACCACGAACCAAAGATGTGCGAAAGCAGAATTATTTTGAGGGCGGACGGAGGTATTTTGCGAAGGTCAAATTTCGCGAGGGCGACGGTGGCAAATATACCGAGAGCTTTCCCATGGTGTGGTACTTCGTGTTCTTCTGCGTTTCGGGATTCTGCAGCATCCTTTACGAGATCATTTGGCTACGACTGGCTATGGCCGCGTTCGGGGTCACCAGTGCTATGGTTTCAATCGTACTTTCAGTCTTCATGGCCGGCTTGGGAGTGGGCTCCTGGGTAAGCGGATACCTGATCCGCCGCTACGCGGAGAGCAT
>JBEDUS010000058.1:0-2710 GCA_040414975.1 Candidatus Udaeobacter sp. | reverse complement strand
GTTCAAACGTTGATGGGTTAGGACATGATTAACGTCATCAAGACTTGCGGCTGCCGCGGCCAAAGCCATGCAGTTGACGCTGTCCCACATTTGGTGTCTGCGCATCTGATCGATCGTTTGCTTCTGGGCGACACAATAGCCACAGCGCAAGCCCGCCATTCCGTAAATTTTTGAAAACGTGCGCGAGACAATCAGGTTTGGGTGCTCTTTCACGAGCGGGATCACGCTCTCGTAATCCGGGCTGTCCGCGTAATGAAAATACGCTTCGTCCACCAGGATCATCGTGTCCGGCGGAGCCTTCGCGAAGAAGTCGCGCAATTCATCCTTAGGCGTGATGCTTGCAGTTGGGTTGTTCGGGTTGCAGACGTAAATCAAACCTCCCTTAGCAGCGGCAAGCATTTTCGGCAGGTCATGCGCAAAACTGCTGGTGAGCGGCACCTTTAATACTTCGGCGCCGTTGGCGCTGGCATAATTAAGAATTGCTTCGAACGTCGGGTCCGCTACGACGAGCCTTCCGGCCTGAGGGCCAGTGAATGTTTCAGCGGAGAGTTTCAGAATTTCACCGGAACCATCACCCAGCAGAATATGGTCATGACTGACTCCGTTCAGCTTTGCCAGCTTGTCAATCAGCACGTTGTTATGTTCGTCCGGATAACGGCAGGCGAGGCCGAAGGACTGGGTCATGGCCTCAAAAGCCTTCGCCGGAGGTCCATATGGATTTTCGTTCGCGCTTAAGCGGACGATGTTGCCGCCTTCCGATAAAGGCGTAACAACAGCCTGAGTCGGCTTTGCGAAAGAAAACCGCGGCCTAACGACTACCGCTGCAGCACCTACACTTAGTAACTGAGCAAATTTACGTCGAGAAACAGACATCGAATTCATTTTGAGCCTCCCTGCTAGATTGTTAGGCTGATCCGGATCAAATGCCAGATCGAATTGTGTCGCCCGCATTTCTACTGGTAATCTTCGCTGCGCTCGCGGTTCATGGATGCAACAAACCGCACGAGGACGAGCACGCGCGGCAGCTCGCTACGCGTGCGCGAACCGAATTTCTGCACGCGTGGAATAATTACGAGCGTTATGCATGGGGTCACGACGCATTGCGACCGTTAAGCAAAACCGCGCATGATTGGTACGGCCAGTCGCTCTTGATGACTCCAGTCGATGCACTCGACACACTCATCCTGATGCATCTCGACGCCGAGGCTGAAAGGGCGCGGTCGCTGATCGTCAGTGATCTCTCGTTCGATCGCGACATTTCCGTCAAAAATTTCGAGATAACGATACGCTTGCTCGGCGGGTTACTCTCAAGTCATCAACTGATGGGCGACCAACGCCTTCTTGGCCTGGCTGAAGATTTGGGCAATCGATTGCTCCCGGTTTTCAATTCATCCACAGGGCTTCCTTACGCCTACGTCAACCTCCGTACTGGCCAGACACGTGATGCTGTCTCGAATCCGGCAGAAACCGGCACGCTGCTATTGGAATTTGGCGCGCTAAGTAAATTGACAGGCAGGCCTGTTTTTTATGAGAAAGCGAAACGCGCGTTGGTGGAAACCTTCAAGCGCCGTTCGCCGCTCGGCCTCGTCGGAGAAAGCATCAACGTTGAGACAGGCGCGTGGACGAGCACCGACAGCCACATCAGCGGCGGCATTGACTCCTACTACGAATATCTGTGGAAATGCTGGCTTCTGTTTGGCGATAAAGATTGTCGCGACATGTGGGAAGCCAGTATTCCGGCCGTGAACAAATATCTTGCGGACGAAATCCGCGGCGAACTGTGGTACGGCCACGCTGATATGCAGACGGGGAAACGAACCAAAACAGAGTACGGCGCTCTTGATGCGTTTTTCCCTGCGTTGCTCGCTCTTTCAGGAGACCTGGGACGCGCGCGCCGCCTGCAAGCTTCATCATTCGAGATGTGGAATCTTTACGGCGTCGAGCCGGAAACTCTCGATTACAAAATCATGCGTGTAGTCGACGGGGCCTATCATCTGCGCCCCGAAATCGTTGAGTCCACTTATTATCTTTATCATTACACCGGTGACCCGAAATATCGGCGCATGGGTGAGAAAATGTTCGATAACTTTGTCAAGTATTGCCGCGCCGACGCTGGTTACGCTGCGCTCGCTGACGTGACCACCAGGCAACAGCTCGACGAAATGCAGAGCTTCGTACTGGCGGAGACTTTCAAATATTTTTATTTGCTCTTCGCGCCGCCAGAAACCTTGCAATTTGATAAAGTAATCTTTAATACGGAAGCGCATCCGCTAAAACGAACACGGTGATATGATCCTTGAGTTCCTCAAGCAGCAAAGGCGACGTCGTCTGCGAGCGCGACGGTTTCCACAAGAATGGCTGAAGTTGATTCAGCGTCACGTTGTGTTTTTTCACAAACTATCTGACAGCGACCGCGTCGAGTTACTCGGTGACATTCAAGTGTTTCTTGCCGAAAAACGTTTCGAGGGATGTAGCGGCTTCGTCATCACGGATGAGGTCCGCGTGACAATCGCGGCGCAAGCTTGTCTTCTGCTATTGCATCGCGAGACAGACTATTTCCCCGGTCTGCTCACGATCCTTGTTTATCCAATGACATACATGGTGCAGGAAGACCACCAGGTTGCCGACCATGTTTGGGAAGAGGGGACTGTGCGTCGTCTCGGCGAGACCGGCCGTAGAATGGGTTCGTTGGTCCTCGCCTGGGCCGCCG
>JBEDUS010000057.1:0-3781 GCA_040414975.1 Candidatus Udaeobacter sp. | reverse complement strand
CAATTCGCTGCCGACGCCAACTCGTGCAAAGCTCGTGCGAACGTAGTTTAACTTGTTGTTATTACAGCAATGATCCACACCTTGACATGGAAGGGGTCAGTGGTTCGATCCCACTACCGCCCACCATGAAATCAACCACTTAGCAGTCAAGCGGGATACAGGAAGAACGTCGTGTCCGCGCTGTGTCCGCAGCCCCAATGCAGGACGAGGGGCTTCCGGCTTCGGGCAAGCGCGCCAGCGCATCGCGGTACGCGTCTAAGCAGACATGAATGGACCACTCGGCAGATCGGACGAGCCATGCTGCCGCCAGTACCAACCAGCAGCGTGCGCGCCAAAGGACTGTGCCACGACGCGATCTGCACAAAAGATTTCGATGGTTGCTCCGGTCGTTGGATCAATTTCGTAAAGGCAATTTGCCCTTTGCGTCGAAACTGGCTTACGCATTGCCGTTGCCGCGCAGTTGCCCCCATACTTGCCGCGTTGGGCAGGCTGACCCCACCCCCAGATGGACAGGCCGGGGGGGCCTTTTAGCGCGCACAAGTGTGCCGAAAATATCTAAAACCAAAAAATGGCTCTTAACCTTTTCTTTACGCGGGGAGGCGATCGCCGCTCTGCCGATCACGTCATTGGTATCACGGTGACAAACTAAAACCCGCCAACGCTTTTTTCCGCGAGCGCAAAACTGGCTACGGCGTGAGACCGTGGCACCGTGGTACCGTAGCACCGAGACCAGGCTACACCCGGGTGCGTGAACTCCTCCACTGACGCGCTATTGATGTGGGTATGGGATCCAGATCCAAAGACCCAACGCTACAAACGCGATCATAGTCGCAAGACAGATCACCAGAGTGAGTGCAATTTTGCATATCTCCTGAATTCTTGGAAAGGCTAATCGCCATGGGCGGAGACTGACGGTTTCGGCTGACGCGCCAGGCATCCGATTACGCGACCCGGCGCACGCGCTGTTCCTCAGCCTTAAACTGATGCGCTGTTGCTCGCCTCATCCCACTCGTGTCGAGCTCGAAATCTCCGCTGACCATGACAATCGCGCTTGGATGACCTCCGGATTCGAAGCGCACGTATCGAAGTGCTGCTTCGCGCCCTATGAACAGACCGCCGCGGAGACCACTTTGATCTCGAACCACCCAATCCCCCCGGCTATTTTGCCCGATCATAAAGACCGGCGGCCGCAAACCCGATGGAGGTTCACCTTCGGTTATTTTTCTCATTGCATGTTTCCTGATCGGTTTAACGCGGCTCACTACGGCCTAACGAGATATCGGCAGATCATCGTCATTTTTCGAAACGAGTTTGTATTCGCCGCGGAACAACTCGTTCTCTATTGCGTCACGACTCCGGCGGTGATCAGCAAGCAGTTGCGAAATCTGCGAATCGAGCTTGCGCAACGCCGCGATCGCCATTCCGACGAAGGTCGCCACAAGCGGCGCGCGGCGCCTTACGCTGTCGATCATTGTCCCGATCAGCTCAACAACCCGGTTGCCCTGGTTGGGAATGTCGAGCTCAACCGTGTGCTCGACGATCATGGTGGCACAGCCTCGCGGTGAACTCTTATTGCTAGCAAATCGAGTCGCTGACGACCTGAACAGAAAAAGGCCGCCGCTACGTCCTTTGGACTCGCGTGCAACCCAAAATCCGCTCCGGTTGCGACCAATGAAGAACAGCGGGATCGAATCGCTCAAAACGGTGCGATCCGGCCGACTCGGTAGGTGCGCGATATGAACGTGCAGTTTGCCAGAATCCCGATGCATCTTTTCTTTCCTAGCTACAGTTCGATGCTTCCAAGCGGAAAACTGGGTGTGCACGAACTCGCGTTGGCTTAATTGCCTTATCGTCACAGCAGTCGGGCCTTGTTTAGCTGGACCGAATCTGCACTTAGCCCCATAGGAATTCGAGATGAACCGCGCCCCATTCTCATAAAGGTCGCATAAGGACTCAGAGACGACATGCAGCACGCAAAAACTCGAGCGTCACTTGTAATTCTCGCAGCAGATGATGTGGTCGACTGATGGCGGCGCGACTTGAGGAACAGCCGATACAAACTCCTGCGCCTTGTGGCGCCTGCGGCACGCTTCGAGGAAGGCGCAAAGCATCGCCAAAGGCAAAACCTCGTGACTAGCTTCCGCACAGTCGTCCAATGCTATCGGCAAATTCGGCTGCTGCGACAGCGAGCACAGCCATTTGCCGTTTTCGTAGGCTAGGCGGCGGACTGTCCAGAGCGGCAGTTCAAGCTTGATCAGCGCAAATGTCGCCTCGGTCCAGGCACCGATCTCGCCTAAACGGATCACGCGGGTCAGCGGCTCTGCCCAGGCAAAAACCGGAATTCGGGTGCAGGCGTTAGTAATGATTTTGGACAAAAGATCGAGGCTCGGTTCCTGCGCGTTTCGGAGCGCATTATCCAGGGCATCAAGCGAAATCGAATTCTTTACGTCCAGCGTCATGCTGTGACCTCACGAATCCACGGCTCTTCGCGCTTCTTTCGTAAAATGGAGATATCTCCATAAAGAAGCGAGATGGACTGGAGTGCGAAGATATAAAGACGGAATAAAAAATGCGCGCCTATAAATAGCTGAGGGCGCAGCAGCTCATTTCAGGACTCACATTCAATCTTCCGAACGCGCCGCAATCGATTTTTATTTTGCATTTATAACACTCATGGATCTTCCATCTGGAATTCCTATGCACTTGTCTGCAGATCAGCCGCAGCAACAGCTCGCAAGTTGCGAGCGCTCAAGTCTGAGGTGCAGTCATGAAAGCCACAATCAAAACAGCTCGTGTGCAAAGTAACGAAGGCAACGTGCCCTATTCTGGGGTCGCCTGCCTTCTGATGCTCTTGTTCGCGGGCATCTTGGTGAAGTTTGCTGCATTCACTCCCATTTTCCACGTCGCTCATTGGAATTGAGAGGCGAACCGTGAAACAGCTTCAACTTGGCCAACTCAACTTGGTTCGGCTGCGACATGTACTATCCGCGCTGGCCGGTTCGCGCGCCGACCTGAGTGAAAGCCGGATACGCTCCGACAGGCCCGCAGCCGAGCGAGTTTTGCTTCGTTCCAGCTCGACTAGGACTCCAGAGGAGATCCTCAGGATCACCCAACGGCGTTGGCCATCGCGCTATTATTGAGGTGCCAGAATAACTTGCGATCGGAAAGGCTCCATCTGCGCGCCGCGTCTTTATGAAATTCCTATATCTTTGCCATCCATTCCCTCTCGAATTCCTATGCACTTTGGCAGAGATATTGGCCGTGAAGCGGCGGGAGCTTTTTGCGCCGTCTTGATGCAGATCAAAACGGCATCTCGCCATTAGGCAATCTGCTGGCATTTTCCAGAATTGCGTTTGGAGCTTCCCATGATGGACATCGTGATGGTCGCGCTTGCGGTTGGCTTCTTCGCGGTGTCAATCGCCTATGTCTACGCGTGCGAACAGCTGTGAGGGAGATTGGGCCATGATTTTTGACTATTCGCTCGCTGCGCTGGTGACCGCCGGGCTGCTCATCTATCTGGTCTACGCGCTGCTTAAGCCAGAACTATTCTGAAGGAATAAAAAGCCATGACCGCCCTCGGTTGGATACAGATTCTTCTGTACTGCGCGATCATCGTCGCAATTACGCCAGTGCTCGGCGCCTACATGACGCGCGTGTTCAGTGGCGAGCGCACCTTCCTGTCGCCAATTCTGCGGCCGGTCGAGCTTGCGATCTACAAAGTTGCCGGCATTGACGAGCGTCAGGAGCAGCATGCCGTGACCTACACCGTCGGCATGCTGCT
>JBEDUS010000056.1:0-3958 GCA_040414975.1 Candidatus Udaeobacter sp. | reverse complement strand
CAAGTCGCTCGACGAAGCCAGCGACCACTTTGGTTGGTTCGCGCCTTTTGCGGCTCTCGACAATCCCACATCGAGTGAGCGAACGCGTACACTGCTGGGCTGGAAGCCAAAGGAACCTGGGCTAATTTCCGACCTTGAACACGGACGCTATTTCGACGCGTGAAAAGAATGCAAGATCGAATTCGTTAGGCGACGTAGTCTTCGCGGCGCCCTAACGCCCACGAAGGTGCAATTCACGCGCCAAAGGAGAGTTTAGATGTCGAAAGGACAGAAGCGATGCATAACATGAAGAAGCTCATCCTCTCTGTATTTATCTTTACCTTCGGATTTGCCACGGCAACGCATGCCCAGCAAGTGAATACGCTCCTTACGAAAAAGCTTCCGGAAGCACCGGGTAAAGCTACCGCGTCGCGTCACAGCCTTGCGGGGGTAGGCCAGGCTGCAACAGGGTGTGCGCTTGTGAAGCAATCCTTTTTTATGCAACTCTCCCGCGCGTGGAGACTATAACGAAAGTCCTTGGGTTTGGCCGCGCCGTCTCGCGGCTGCCGGGGGTGGTAGGCTTCAAACTCCGGAGTGGCCGAATCTACGCGCGCGTAGGGGTTGTTGCGAAAGACCCCCACCAGGTAAACGGGGACTAACCCATACCGGTGTATAGACACTAAGCACGACCTCCCCTACCTCAGCCGCCTCTCCGCACCGGGGAGCCCCGCGCAGTCGCTTCCCCCAAGGTCATGCGTATAACATGGCAACGCTGTGCGACGCTGTCCGACTCGCAATAGTTACACGCTTGTTACCCGATTGATCCGATCCACGCATCGCGCCGGTGATATTGGCGCGAACACGCATGTGATGAACAATCACAAATGAGCCGTCACTTACTGCATTTGTAAAGTGACAGCAGCGTTACTCTTGCTAGCTAGCGCACTCGTTCAAACGATTGTCGATATCATTGAAATGAAACTCAAACCGCACCTTTGAAAGGAGTGTTAGAAACATGAAACCTACAACGTCGATGCGCATTCGCACCTCTCGTCTTCGCACTGATCGAGATGCCTACAGAGAACGGCCAGATTATTTGATCGAACTTGTGGCCTTTGGAATAATCGTAATCACCACAATTTTGTCGCTGACCAACGCGATAGCGACACTTAGATAGAGCAGATAACGATAAAAAGGAAACAAAGAACCCATGAATCTATTAATTCAATTAAGAAAAACAATTCCACTATATCTCGTCGTCCTGACCTACTTGGTCCTCTCACCGATCGCCCAAGCAGTAAATCCCCCGCCGGACGGCGGCTATCCTAACCAAAATACGGCTGAGGGAAGTAGCGCGCTCCAAAGTCTGATGAGCGGTTCCGCGAATACGGCCGTTGGTTTCGAGGCGCTCTTTGGCAACACTACAGGCAGTAATAACACGGCGATTGGTAATGGGACGCTCGCTAGGAACACGATCGGCGATGATAACACAGCAAACGGTTTTGGCGCCCTCTTTCTTGACACCACCGGGAGTGACAACACAGCCATCGGTTTTGAAGCGCTGTTTTCCACCACGACCGGCTTCCAAAACACGGCCAGCGGGTGGGAGGCACTTTTCGCAAACACAAGCGGCTTCCACAATACGGCCGATGGTTTTCGAGCGCTGCTTTCCAACACGACCGGCAACCATAACACGGCCAACGGTGATAGCGCACTCGAGAGCAATACAACCGGCAATGACAACATAGTCGACGGCGCTCATTCGCTCACTTCAAACAGCACCGGAAGCGGCAATACGGTATTGGGGTTTAATGCCGGCAATTCCATCACTACGGCCAATAACGTTATCGTTATCGGCGAGAACGTCGCCGGTGCGAACGTGAGCAACAGCACTTTTATTGGAAATATCTTCGGCGCAACTGCTAGTGGTGGAGTCGGCGTATTCGTTGATTCAAGCGGTCGACTTGGCACGGGGACGTCTTCCCGGCGCTTTAAGGAGGGCATTAAGTCCATGGATAAGGCGAGCGAACTCGTCTTCGCGCTCAAACCGGTCACCTTCCGTTATAAAAAGGAGATTGATCCCGCGGGCACATCCCAGTTCGGCCTGGTGGCCGAGGATGTGGAAAAAGTCAGCCCTGACCTTGTAGTGCGCGACAAGGAGGGCAAACCCTACAGCGTGCGCTACGATCAGGTGAACGCAATGTTGCTCAATGAGTTCCTCAAAGAGCACCGTAAAGTCGAGGGGCAGCAAACGACGATTGCGGAGTTGACGTCAACGCTCGCACAGCAACAGAAAGACTTTCAAGCTGCTAGCGCACGGCAGGAGATGGAAATTCAGGCACTCGCGACACGTTTCAGAGAGCAGGGCGCGCAAATACAGAAAGTGAGCGCACAGGTTGAAGCGAGCAAACCCGCACGGCAAACGGTCCTGAACAATCAGTAAAGCTGCGGAGCGCAAGTGTGCTGCCACTCTTTGAAGTCACCCGTGTGCTAGTGCGGCGGGGTGATGCCGGTATAGTCGTGGAGCACATATGCGCTGTACGGCCCATTCATCCCTTGGGAGACGTTCTGGGTGCCGAAACCCGGTTGGTTAATATTGCCGTAGCTGGCGACAATGTTCCCCGATGAATCGACCCTGATCACCTGGTGATTGAACTGATCGCTGATCAGCGTATCGCCGTTTGCAAGTCGCACAGCGCGGGTTGGAAGGGGCATCGGGTTGCTGCCTGGGCGGACATTGGTGAAGAAGTGCCAGAAGTCGGCTCCGGTTTCATCGGTTTCGACGATGCGGCTGTTGTTGGAGTCTGTGATGAGGGTGTGGCCGTTGGGGAGCCGGCTGGCAAAGGCCACGCCGCTGAAGGGCATGCCCCCCGCCTGCGTGTACGTGTTCACGACAGTGCTTGGAGTGGTGTGCGTGACCTCAAGGGCTTGGTTGGCATTCTCGTCGGCGATGAGGATGTTTCCATTAGCGAGCAGTTCGGCGGCGTTGGGATTGTTGAGTCCGTCATACTGCCACACGATGGCCTTATCGGAGCGGCGCACCTCGATGATGCGACTGTTTCCCTGATCGGTGATCAGCACATGATCGTCCCCATGCCGCTGAGACAAATAGGTATTCTGCACCGGAACGTTAAGCTGATTAAACCCCGAGCCAGTGACGCCGAACGTTCCATATTGCCAGATGATGTGGCCAACGGGATTTACGAGCATAACGCGATTGTCGACGCAACCATTCGGCGGAGGGCACAATGGCTCGGTGCCGCCAGGAGCCCCGGTTCCCGCCATCAGAGTAAGTCCGCCAACTCGTTCGGCATCGTTGGTACCGATAATTGAGTTCGCCGAAACATCGTTTGGACCGTTTCCAAAATGCCACACAATCGTACCGGCCGGGTCAATCTCGATGACGCGGTTGTTGAACTGATCAGTGATAAGAATATTGCCCGGTTGATTAAATCGATGATGAGGATTAGATTCATTATTAGATTCATCTTCGGGGCTTGCGATCCCGGCACTGCATAAGATCACGCCGATGCTGACTAAGACTGACAATTTCATACGGTAACGTTCGCAGCAGCCCAGCTTCTAAGCCGCTCCTAAAAAGTAACAACCTTGTTACTTTTAACGAGTTGCGTGATCTAATCTCGGTGTAGGACGACGCCTTGTACGCCTAGACTAGGAGGGGCTAGAACAATCACTGACAATCTCAGCAAAGCCGATTGGAGTTTGGGCTGCGTCTCAGCTTTAGATCATGAAGGGCGAACGCTCTGGATTGCTGACGCGCACCGCGACGACGGAAAGCGGTTCGTTGTGCATGCCCATGAAAAGGTGACTGCGTTTCTGGAACTGGAATTGGGCTGTTCGCGCTTCGCAGCGAATTGTTTTGATAAGCAGGCGAGATTTCTTCAAAACTCCACCTCCCAATACCGGGTCTGACTCGGGCAGAGGAGTCTTGCCAGCGCGGCTTGCCCTCGCGCATGCG
>JBEDUS010000055.1:0-5414 GCA_040414975.1 Candidatus Udaeobacter sp. | reverse complement strand
TGGCCGTCGTTCTCTGCTGGGTATTTCTGTTCATGGTCTTTTACGGGTCCGGACGCTGGAGCATCGACGCGCTCTTTTCCAAGAGATCGGCATTGACACCTGCTACAGCTTGATCAACGCAAGAAGGTAATTGCCGTCTCCAGCGAAGGCGCGCGCTTGCCACACCGCAGCTTTGTGCGAAGGCTGGGAGAAATTTGCACTTCGATGAGACCCATTATTCTCGCGCTAACGTTTATCTTAATGACGCCAGTGATTCACGCACAGGAAAAGATCAAAGATTTTGGGAAGGAACGGTTGAATAGTTCGCCCCGACACGGCGAATGGGTCGATATCAAATCGGGCGCGCGAACGATCAAAGCCTTTGTGGTTTATCCAGAGCGAAAAGACAAAGCGCCGGCGGTGGTTGTCGTTCATGAAATCTTTGGGGTGACCGATTGGGCGCGCAGCTTGTGCGACGAGCTGGCCGAGGCGGGCGTGATCGCAATTCTGCCTGATTTGCTCAGCGGCCAAAAGTTCGAAGACGTTGATGGCGCGCGTAAAGCGATATCCGCGTTGTCCAAAGAACAGGTGAAGGCGGATCTGGATGCAACAGCCGATTACGCGCTGACAAAAATTCCATCGTGCAACGGGACCCTTGCGATCTGCGGATTCTGCTGGGGCGGGGGAGTGGCGTTTGGGTACGCGAATGAAAATCCAAAGCTGAAAGCTGCCTACTCGTTTTACGGAACCGCGCCGGATGAAGCATCAAAGGTCGCGAATATTCCATGTCCAGTTTACGGATTTTACGGTGAGAAGGACGAGCGCGTGAACGCGACCATTCCTAAAGCCCAAGAACTAATGAAAGCCGCAGGTAAAAAATTCGAGCCAGTGATTTACAAAGACGCCGGTCACGGTTTCATGCGATCAGGCGACCCATCCAACCCCGCTGTTCGGGAAGACGACAAGAAAGCTCGTGACGAAGCGTGGGCACGCTGGAAAACGCTGCTCAAGCAACTTCCATAGCGTTTCGGTCATTCCGAGCGAAGTCGAGGAATCTCTAATTATTTCTGGGACGGCACGGCGAACTTAGCATACAGAGATGTCTCGACTCCGCTCGACATGACAAATACAAAAAAACTATTGGTATTTCACTACGCCTTCTAACTCGTCGGCTAGCTCGTTTGCATCGTAAACTTTACGAAGTGCCTCGATGATCGCGGCGGAATCAACCGACACAGCACGCGCTTGTGTGTCTGTGTAAATGCAATCGAGGACTAACGACTGAATGTTGCCGTCGAAAATGATGCCTACGAATTCGTTTGCCTTGTTTACGACGGGACTTCCGCTATTGCCCCCAATGATATCGGCGTCGGAGACGAAATTGAAATGCGTTGTCGGATTCAGGCTGGCTTTTTTGTCGATCCAACGCTGCGGTAGGTCGAATGGTGGTTTGTTGCCGTGCTCGGCAGAGCGCTGGTATAAACCGGCGAAATCAGTGAACGCGGGAATTTGTTTTCCGTCCTGCTCGTAGCCGCGCACGGTTCCGTATGAAAGGCGGAGGGTGAAGGTCGCGTCCGGATAGCTGTTCGTGCCTTCTATGGCAAATCGCGCTTTCGCGATTTCGGAATAGGCCTGTTTTTTGATCTCATCCTGTTCATCGTAGATCTTCTTCGCTTTTCGCGCTGGCGCGTCCACGAGTCGTGCGAGATCGATCATCGGATCATGTGCTGCCTGTAATGCGGCAGCATCCTTTCCGTAAAGATTCTTGCGCACAGCCACATCTTTCAATTTGGTCCCAGAAACGAGCTCGACTGCACGATCGTGCGGCGATTTTCCAGCAAGCACCTTCTTAACGAGCGGATCGCCAGCGCCAAAGTGAGAAGCAAAATCGGTCAATGAATCGGTCAGACGCAGGATCTCGTAATCGTCGTAAATGGGCTCGGTGGAAAAGAGCTCCAGTTCCAGTGAATCGCGTGCGCTGTCGCGAAATTCGCGAATCCGCTCACCATTCGGTTTGGAGCGTTCGTCCACGGCACGGAGCAGCAATCGCGCATATTTAAACAGATTTCCGAAGAGCGCCCGGGGGCCGCGATAACCAACCGGTACCGGCCGTTCCTGTTCAAGATAATTGTACAGCGGCGCATTTTTGGCGATTTCGGCTTGCGCATTTTTGATCCGGTCGTATGCGGCCGCGGTCGATCGCAGTCTCGGATCGTGGGCAATCGCATCGCGCAATTTTTGCTCGCGCGCCTGGAGCTGTGTCCAGATTTGCGGATCAAGCAGGCCGGCAAGATAACCGTCGTAACGTTTGCGGTTGTTTTGATCGCCGAAGAGATCGTCGCGAGCCCTTCTTGCGTTCTCAAATGAGCGCGCACTGTACGCTAAGTTCAGCACCTCGCGCCGGTAAAACATGCTCAGGAGATAAGGCAAAAAACGATCACGCGTGTCCGTCAATTCAGCCAAAGTCAGCTGCCGATCGGTTTTGCCCGGGCTGCCGCTGACGAAGGTCAGTTCGCCGTCGCTTGGGCCGCGCGGATTCCATTTGAGGTAATGATCGATCTTCGCCGGCTGTCCATTCTCATAGACGCGAAAAAGACAGATATCCAGGTCGTAGCGTGGATACTCGAAATTATCCGGGTCGCCACCGAAAAAAGCCATCTGCTGCTCGGGGGCGAAGACGAGGCGGACGTCGTCATAGCGTTTGTAACGATAGAGATGAAAGGCACCGCCCTGGTAGAGGGTAACGACGTCAGAACGCAGGCCGGTCTTGTCCTTGCTTTCCTTCTCAATCGCCGCGATGACTGAGCTCCGAGCACTGGAAGCCTGTTCGTTCGTCATTCCCGGTTTGACCGCTCCATTCACGCGCGCGGTAACGTCCTCGATCGACATCAGCACATTGAGCTCGAGATCGGTCGATTTGATTTCGTCCGCCTGAGTTTTCGCGTAGAAGCCGTCCTTCAAATAATTGCGCTGCGGATCGCTAATCTTTTGTAGCGTGTCGGCGCCGACATGGTGATTTGTAATGACAAGGCCATTTGGAGATACAAACGAGCCGCTGCCTCCGGAGTTGAAGCGGACGCTCGCTTTTTGCAGATGCTCCAACCACTGCTGCGTCGGCTCGAACTGATATTTGTCCTTGAGCCGCTTGAGCGGCGGCGCATTGAAAAGCCACATTCCTTCATCGGCGGCGGCGGATGCAACGCAGCCAATTGCGCACATGACGGCAAGCGGTCTTAGTTTTCGTGAAGTTACGAAAGCAGTGAACATCGAACAGCATAAAATGCTGACCGATGCACGACAACTCTCGTTCTGTCAGCTGGCAATCAAGCCTGTCGTGGACGAGGGTTCAATCGATCAAATAGCACGCCTGGAATTTGGGACGCACGGTTTCGTTTGCGTACGCCTAGGCAACCAAGGGCAGCCATGGCGGCAAGCGAAGTAACGAAAAGAACGACGATTGTAATTTCAAAAAAAATCAACGTCCCGCGTGTGAATACCTTCAAAGCAGCGGCCATCGCTATCTAAGACAGCGAACCAAATCTCGAGGTTACAAAAAAAGATCAATAATGTTAGCGCTGCCGATCTGCTGGGGAGACCAATTGCGCAATGCGGTCAGTGGTTCTTGATTCATGATGATGTGGAGATACAAGTCGAGAAAGATCGAGCGGTTGGACTTCATTCTGGCCGGCGCGCAAAAATCCGGCACGACGGCGCTGCATTATTTTCTAAGCAGGCACCCGAAGATCACGATGGGCGATCAACAGGAAATACATTTCTTCGATAACGATGCATTGTTTGCTTCCGATGTCGATTATGAGGAATTACACAAACATTATCCGCCTATCAGCCCCTCAACCGTCACCGGCGATTGCACCCCTAGTTACATTTATCACAAACCGGCGGCAGAACGGATTTGGAAATACAATCCAAAAATTAAATTGCTAATTCTCCTGCGAAATCCAGTCGACCGCGCCTTCGCTCACTGGAACATGCAACGATTCAGAGGCCGCGAGCCGCTGGATTTTTTCGATGCTGTGCGAGAGGAAAAGACACGTATCACCGGCGCGCCACCAGCAGAAGCACGTCGTTTTGCTTATGTCGATCGAGGATTTTACGGGCAGCAGCTCGAGCGTCTGTTCAAATTCTTCCCGCGCGACCAGGTTAAGGCAGTAAAGTTTGAAGACTTTAACGAGAAACAACGAGAAACGCTCGCTGCCGTCTTCTCGTTTCTCGGTCTTGAACCACTCCGTTCAGTGCGCAGTAAAGACAGAAATATTGTGCCATACGAGCGCGCGATGAATTGGGAGGAGAAAGTTTTCCTCTATAACCTTTTAGCGAAAGACATCGCAAAGCTCGAAGAGTTGTTAGGCTGGGATTGCTGGGACTGGAAGTTGTAGCGGTGCTTGTGTCAAGCACCGGGCCAGGCGCCTCTACAACAATTTGTCGATTTTAACTTTTTGTTTGCCTGAACCGAGGGCGCCGCCTTCGATCCGCCGCGAGCAGCGCTTTCCAACGGAAAATGCGCGCGCCTTGCGACTCAAAGAAAGCGCGCATTTCATCCGTGAAAAATGAGGAACCATCCTGCCGCCGATTAAATTCCAGTAAGAGGCGCCCCTCGCGTTGGAGAAAGCGTGTTCGGACATCTTTGATAAAGAATTCCCAATCATCCGGTGTCCATTCGCGCCATTCTCCATTTTCCGTACGTCCGAGGCGGTGAAAACAAACCCGGTGGCCGGTTACGAGATCGAATTTTCTTCCGAGATCGGGCAACGGCGTTTGCGGTTCGATACGTCCGATCACGCGGCGGACGTTGAAAAACTCGATTGTGCCGCGGAAGAACGGTTCCTCATCGGTGTCGAACCCGAGCGCTTCGTGGCCGAAGAGGCGGCAGAGGTAGAGAAAGTAACCGGCACCGCAGCCAAGATCGAGAATTTGCAGTGGCGAAGAACGATCGAGCCAGAGATCTTGGGCACGCTTGAGGTTCACCCCGATCCAATACGTTGCATCTTCGTAAGCATTAATCTTCCGTGCATTTTGTCGGTAGGGATAGCGCTCGCGTAACCTCTCTAGTTCGGACCGGTTAATCGTGCCGAGAATTCGTTGAGCGCTAACGGGGTGAGTGGAGCGGCAAACGTGCTCCCACAGGCTCTGGCCAGCGTCCAGCGAACAGATTTTTTGAAGTTTCTGCGAAAGTCGCACGCAGTAACGATGCAACGAAGTGTGCGACAAACAAGGCCACTCAGGTGCGGTTGCCGGCTAAGCCGTTGTCGTACGTGATATTTAGGAAGCTTTTACTCTTTAATAGCAACTCGGATCAAGCCAGTTGAGCCCTCGCGTGTCATAAATCCGTTTGCCCAGCCATTGCCCGGATAGAAGTATTGCTCGTAGCGCCACAGCATCTCTAATGTCGCGCCGGAAGGTTTTTTCCAGAGCAC
>JBEDUS010000054.1:0-24730 GCA_040414975.1 Candidatus Udaeobacter sp. | reverse complement strand
CGAATGGAGGCTTCCATCACGCCCCATGCAGAAGAGGTGGAAAGGAACACTGGCTGCTTTGTTCCGAAGAGAGTTTGAAGGCCCGGGTGAATTGCGCGGTAAAGATTCTTAAAATCTTCGCTGCGATGCCCAATCATCGGACGCGAAAACGCTGCCCAGGTCTTGTCTGATACTTCAACAGGACCTGGAATGAAAAGCTTGTTGTGCGGTTGCATGACAGACGCTCAGGGCTCTGAGCACAAGATTCAACGCGAAAGACAGATGGCTTGCATTCGCCTCGCACTGCTTTCGGAGGAGGATTGAGGTGAGGCGCATCCGTAAGCATCGGGGTCGTGCTTGATCGCGTAAGCCAGCATGATCTAGTTCCGAAATGAAATTTAGTCGTTGCTGGGTTGCAGTTTTACTTTTTGTAGCGCTCGCATTCTCCATTCGCGCCGAATCGCCAGGCTATCTTGTTTATGTCAGCAATGAACGGTCTGGCGATGTCAGCGTGATTGATGGCGCGACGGACGCTGTTGTCGCAACTTTTAAAGCCGGCAAAAGACCTCGGGGGATCCATGCAACTCCAGACGGCAAACGACTCTTTGTGACGTTGACCGGTTCGCCGCGAATGGCGCCCGGCCTAGATGAAACTCGCGCGCCAGCGGACAAAGCTGCCGACGGCCTGGGTGTCATTGACCCAGTCGAGCGCAGGTTAGTTGACCGATGGCATGTCGGGTCGGACCCAGAGCAATTCGCGATAAGCAAAGATGGCAAGGTTGCCTTTATCGCAAATGAAGACGATGCGAGCGCCGTCATTGTTAATCTCGACTCCGGGCAGCCTCGCGGAAAAGTGAAGGTTTCCGAGGAACCGGAGGGCGTTGGCGTCAATCCACAGAATGGCGAAGTCTATGTCACGTGCGAAGAGAAAGGGGAGGTGTTTGCGATCGATCCCGATCAACAGCGCGTAGTCGCAAAGATCGAGACAGGCGGCCGGCCGCGATCGATTGCATTTCTACCGGATGGGTCGCGCGCATATGTCGCTTGCGAGACCGGAGGCTACGTTGCCGTTATCGATGCGGCGTCCCGCCAATTGTCCTCGAAGATCCAGTTGCCAACAGGCGCACTGCCGATGGGCACGGCAATGGCCAAGGATGGAAAAGAGCTTTACGTGTCAACAGGCCGCGGAAACACGATTGCAGTTATCGACACTCAAAAGAACACCGTAGTCACGACGATTCCCGTCGGAGGCCGAGTCTGGAGTATCGCTCTCGACCCCAGCGGTTCGAAACTTTATACCGCAAACGGCGTATCGAACGATGTGTCGGTTGTTGACGTAAAATCGCGCAAAGAATTGCGCCGGATCAAAGTTGGCGACGGCCCCTGGGGCATCGCAATTGTCCCCAAATAGGGGCGTGACGGCCAGAAAGGCGCCCTTCTTTCAAATTACCCGCCGGCGTAATTCGGATATCGCTCGCGCAGTTCCCGCGACAGCCGGTCTGCCTCGTCAGTCTTGCCCGCCTGCCGATACGCGAGCGCTGCTTTGCCGAGCGCGCGCGGCGTTATTGCCGGATCATCGTAAAGCAAGGCGACTCCCTTAAAGGCCTTGCCGGCGTCATCAAAATTCCCGCGCTCCAGTTGTACCTCGCCTGCGAGCAAACGCGCTTCCGCGTTTACGCGACCTTCCGGTTGCAGGGCCATGATCTCTTCAGCAATCTTCTGGGCCTCGTCCGGTTTATGGGCACTGATTTTGACCGCACCCAACGCGAGCAACACTTTCGCCTTTCCTGCCGGGTCTTTCGCTGTCTCCAAGTACTTACCAAACGCGTCCTCGGCTTCAGGCAAATTTTTTAGCTTGGTGGCCGTGTCTCCAAGATAAAACAAGAAATCGGGCTTAACATTGCCGGGATTGTCGATTTTCCGGAGCGCAGTCAGGTATTTTTCCGCGGCCTGGAAGTTTTTGTCGTTGTAATATCCAATTCCGAGCCACTCCAGAACCTCCGGCGGCACATTTGTATTCGGGCTGTTGGCCATGAAAGTGTTCACCTCTTTCGTGAGCGCAGATCGATCCTTCGTATAAAATTGACAGAGCATGATCCGCAGCGACGCGAGATTGTAGTACTGCTCCTTGTTCAATTGGCGGGCCGCGTTGAGCGCGGTCAGCGCCGTCTTGTAATCCTTCGACTCAAACGCTGCTTTGCCGATGTAATATTGCGCCTGCGCTGCAACCGAACTCTTGGGATATTCTCTCAGGAGTTGGCGAAATGTGTCTGCCATGCCCCTGGTGTTTTCCTGTTGTCCGAGAATCAAAGCCTTTAACTGCAAAGCCGCTTCCCGCTCGTGCGCCTTGGGATACTTGGTGAGGATCGTATTTAGATCTGCAACAGCGGCGTCGTAGTTTTTGTCCTGTTCGTAAGCCAAGGCGCGTTGAGCCAGGGCGGAAGGCGCTTGCGGGTCATCCGGAAACGCCTGCACAAAGTACGTGAAGGCTTCGATGACGCCCTGGATATTTTTCATCTGCGCCTGACACAAGCCTAATTTGTACGAAGCATCGGAGCGTAACTTGGCAGAGAGCTGAGAAGCGCGCAGTTCGTCGAGAATCGGAACTGCCTCCGTGCAATTCTGCTGTTTATAGAGCGCTTCGGCCTTTAACAGTTTCGCCTGGTCAGCGCGTTCTTTGGTCGGATTTGTTACAAGAAATTCGTCCACGGCGGAAATCAGCGCCGATGGATCGGAGTTGTACACGTTGATCAGGCGTTGATAAGCAGCATCCTTTGCTTCCTCGCGATTCGGATACTTCGCGACAATCTGGTTATACAACGCTTCAGCCTCCTTTGAGTTACCAAGTTGCCGCTGGCTGTTTGCTGCGAGTAGTAACACTTCGGCCTGGGCCGCCTCCGGAAGACTCGCCTGCTCTTTTTTGTACTCGCTGAGCAACTGTGCGTATTGGCCGGTCTGATACTGTAATCGGCGCAGACCAACCTGTGCGATCGCACGGAATTTTCCGCCTTCGGGGATCGCGCGCCCTTTCCGCAACAAGGCTTCGGCTCTGTCAGCCATCGCCTTGTCGATTTTGCCTTTGTCAGCCTGCACCAGGTCGAGCGCCATCATGCCTCCGCGCACCGCAGACTCTGCCTTTAACGCCGGCTTCTGCGCTTCGTTAGCGAGCGCTTCGTATTGCTTCAACGCATCGATTTTTCTTCCGCGCCCTGTGAAAATTGTTGCTGCCGTAATTCGAGCGTCCTCGCGGTAAGGATTCGAATTTCCGGCCTCGGCAACCTCGGCATAAATATTCGCAGCCTCCTCCTTGCGACCAAGCGCCTCGAGACAACGCGCTTCAAAATAATGCGCGGAAAGCGCTACTGCTGGTTCCTTTGATTTTCCAGCAGAACGGTGAAAGAGCGGAAGCGCCGATGCATAATCCTTCTGAGTGAACGCCATCTCGGCAAGGGCGTATGCCGCGGGTCCGGCAAATTCGCTGTCTGCGTAGTCGTTGAGTACTTTCTGGAAATTTGTGCGAGCGCTCGATGCGCGGTTAAGATTTCGATAGCATTCGGCCAACGAAAAATAGGCGTTCGCCCGACCCGCGCGCCCGGGATAATCGTCGAGATATTTTTGATATTCAGGGGCTGCCAGATCATAAAGCTTGCGAGTGAACAGACCGTTCGCATAGTCGAGCTGACGCTGAGCTGCCGCCTCGCCTTCATGCTGCGCTTCATGCTGCGATGGTTCTGAAGACTCTTCCTTTAGAGACTGGAGAACTCTGTCGATTGATTCATCCGCGGGAAGAGCGCGCGGTATGGGCGAATCATCTACGGGACGCGCCCGGCGAACTTCCGGCTGCGATTGAGCAATGGCAATGCTCGCCGTCCAAAGCAGCATCGCCAGTCCCAGAAGACTGGCTGCGCCGCGCTTCGTTTTCATCTTGCTGTCGCGAAGGCTACGTTGGTTATCCCCGCCTCGGTGCAAATGTTTAACACACCGATGATGTTCTTGTAGGCACCGGCTTCATCGCCGCGGATCACAACGGCTTGCTCGGAGTTTAATTGGACCAGGCTTTTCAGTAATTCACTCAGTTCGGCACTACTCAAAGTGCGGCGATTGACCACCACATTGCCGTCGGCCTTTACGTTAACGACCACATCTCCAATCGGTGCAGATTTCTCCTTGGCAGCAGATGCTTTCGGCACTTTAACGTCGAGCTCGTTCTCGGTCCGGGCCGCGTTCCACGTTAGCAGAAAGAAAATCAACAAAAGTAAGAGCACATCCACCAGGGGCGCGAGTTGGATGCCCGGATGATGCATTGGCGCATGACCACGCAGATTCATTGGAGTGAAACAGCTCTTATAGTTCCTCCTCGATCAGCACGGGAGTTCGCTGGGGCCTGCCATATTGCAACGAAAGCAACGCTAACACATGCGTCGAAGCAGCTTCCAATTCCGAGATCAGCTTTTGCGCCCTGCCGCGAAAGAACGCATAAAACATCATCGCTGGAATGCCGATAGCCAGCCCTGCAGCCGTGTTAACCAGCGCCTCACTGATTCCCCGCGACAGCGCCACGTAACGCGCCGAGCCGATGTCGGCTCCCAGGGCACCGAACGAATGGATAATCCCAAAGACCGTGCCAAGCAGGCCCAGCAGCGGCGCAATCATTCCGATATCCGCAAGGTAAATGACCCGATTATTCAGATTCGCTGCGACTCGTGTTCCTTCCGTCTCGGCGATCTCACGGACCTGCTGAAAATCTGCGTTCGGATTTTTGGTCGTGAAATCGAGCACCTTTTGCACGACTCGGGCGATCGCTTCCCCGTGGCGATTGGAAACGGCGAGCAGACCCAGGTAATCGCGTTTACGCAGAAGTGCGTCTGCTGTTGCCATGAAACCGCTCGAAACCACGGCGCCACGCCGGATTGTCATCAGGTAAACCACGACCAACATCACAAAGAAAATCGACAGCAAAAGCAGAGGAATCATTATGGGGCCGGCCTTGGCCAGCGTCTCCAGAATGGTCTGCGAGCGCTCCGGCACCAGAGGCGGTGTGGCTGTGACTTCCTGCGCAACCACAGGAGACGCGCTCGCCAGCGCGGCAAACAGAAGTACCCAAATCTTCATGCCAGAAATTTCGTAATGATATGCAGGGCGGTTACCGGATGCAAATGCCCCGCTGACAGATCAAACACAAATCACAAGCGTAGGTTTCTAGGGGAAACCGCGCTTGTCGTCCAAAGTTGCCCCATTTGAATCTCATGCCAGGACAATTTTTTATCGCATATGTGATACAAAATCTCTCCGAGCACGGCTTCGATCATGACAGCGGAGGGCACCGCAGACATTCACTCAGCGGCGCACGAGAAAGATATGCGCCGGTTGGATGTTGGGATCGAGCTCGACGTAATTGCGCCGGCCGCGCCATGTATAGGTGGCACCACTCAGTAAATCCTGCACCTGGTAGCTGTCGCCCTCCATTTGCCCGAAACTCTCAAGCGGAACATAGACAAACGAATTCTGTTTGCGATGGGGATCAAGATTCACAACGACGAGAATGATGTTATCGCGCGCGGCGGTCATCTTGCTGTAAAACAGGATGGCTTCGTTGTCGGCGCCGTGGAACCGTAAATTCGTGTAAAACTGAAGCGCGCGGTTTTCATTTCGAATTTTGTTTAATCGCGAGATCCAATCCTTGATATTGCCCGGCGCATTCCAATCCCGCTCTTTGTACTGGTATTTTTCGGAATCCAGATACTCCTCGCGGCCTGGCAACGCTTCATTCTCGCAAAGCTCGTATCCGCTGTAGATGCCATAAAGGGGTGAAAGGGTCGCTGCCAGGGCGACGCGAATCATGAAGGCGGGCCGCCCACCCTCTTGAAGGACAAACGGGAGGATGTCGGGGGTGTTTGTCCAAAGATTTGGACGAAAATACTCGCTCATCTCTGTTTGGGTCAGCTCCGTAAAATATTCGATAAGCTCGTGCTTCGAATTTCGCCATGTAAAATAGGTGTAGCTCTGGTTAAAGCCGGCCTTCGCTAGCGCTTTCATCATCTTTGGTCTGGTGAATGCCTCGGAGAGAAAAATCGTGTCGGGATATTTCTCGCGAACTCCCGTTATCAAATACTCCCAGAACGCGACCGGTTTTGTGTGCGGATTGTCCACTCGAAAAATGCGGACTCCGCGCTCCGCCCAAAACAAGACGATGCTCTTCATCTCCGCCCACAGCTCGCGCCAGTTTTCACAGCGAAAGTTCAATGGATAAATGTCTTCGTATTTTTTCGGCGGGTTCTCTGCGTACTTAATTGTCCCGTCTGGGCGCTTATAGAACCAATCGGGATGCTCCTTGACGTAAGGATGATCAGGCGAGCAATTGATCGCGAAATCGAGGGCAATTTCCATCCCGCGTTTGCGCACCTCTTTTTGAAGCCAGTCGAAATCTTCCAGGGTGCCGAGTGAAGGCTCGACCGCTTTGTGTCCGCCAGCCTCGCTGCCGATGGCCCATGGCACGCCAGGGTCTCCCGGCTCGCAGGTAACCGAATTGTTTCGGCCTTTGCGGTTGGTATGACCAATCGGATGAATCGGCGGAAAATAAATGACGTCGAAACCCATTGCCTTAATGTCGTCTAACCGACGCAAAGAATTGCGAAACGTCGATCCGCGATCGCCCCGGCCTTCTGCCGAGCGCGGAAAAAATTCGTACCATGCGCCGATCAACGCTGCGGCGCGATCCACGACGACACGGGGAACGGGGTCGTACTGCGTCGCGGCTGAATGATCGGGGTAAGTCGCCATCAACACCTCCAGCTCGCCTGATTGCGCAATTGCGTAAATTTCTGAATTGGCACTGGTCGGAATCTGCCGCGAAAACTCCTGTAAGCGTTTGCGATCCGCTCGATCACGCGCGCGCCCGGCGGCAGCTTCTACCAAAGCCGCGCCTTCCAGCGCCTCACTGCGAAGATCGGAAATACCGGCTTCAAACTTCTTTGTGAACTCTGCTTGCCAACTGCGAAAGGTGTCCGTCCAGGCTTCGACGGTGTATTCGTGAATGTCGTCATCGTATAGAGTGCATACGCCGCGCCAGCGATCGTTATCTACGAAGTTCATCGGCGTTTCCCGCCACACGCGTTTCCCGAGAACACGCCACTTCAGGATCGCCGCCACGACGTCGTGTCCATCCTTGAAAATGTCAGCTTCCACGACCAAGTCTTCGCCAATGATTCGCTTTATCGGGTAACGCCCACCGTCGATCAGGGGCTGCAAATTCTCGATGACAACAGAGGAAAAAGCCCGAGCCATGGGCCATCAATCAACCGAGATTCGCTGAGAGCGAAAGAACAAATCAATTGGTAGGCATCGCGCAGCGATATGTCGCGGCGGCGACCATAGCAAACCGCGCCTACCGCTTGTCTAAGCTGCGAAGTAGAACGCGCACTCGTATAGCCCCGAGTTGCGCACCATTTGCCGGCGCACCTTCGTGCGCAAAACGGTTTCAAACATATCGTGTTCGAGCCGGCCCACGATTGGATAACGATCCAACAGATTCAGAATCGGCGAATGACACTCGACAATCCTGGGCCCGCCGTCCTGGTGAGTGTTGATGAACTGGGACATGTAGCCCTCTCCATCGCGCGCATTGGCCAGCCATTTGGCACGTTCAGCGATTGTGTCTCCCTTCGTCTTCGCCTTGAGCACAGCTGTTTTCTTTTCAAAAATATTATAGAGAAGCTTCTCGGGAGCGTTTGGTCCGTAGATTTCCTGCGCCGCTCGCAGAAGCTCGAGTGTAAACTGATGGCTGTCCGCCTGAAAAAGATCATGGCTGCGCCGTGTCAGCCGATAGACCATCTCTGGGCGGCCCATCTTTTGCGGGCGACGCCAGGTGTCCAGGTAACCGTCGCGTTGCAGGGTAAGGCAATGCTGCTTGATCCCCATGTAGCTCATCTTCATTTTCTCCACCAGTTCGTTGACGGACAACCCCCTGGTGCGCTTGAGCGAGTTAATAATTTCAAGTCGTTGGGTGCGGCCAATTTCCGAGATTAAGCGTTGGTTCATAAAATGACAAAAGTGACAATTAAGTGACGAAACTAAAGTGGGCGACTTTACACGGAGCAACTTTTATTACGCAAGCTTAAAGTTTACGCAACGAGCCAAACGAAAAGAAATTACAAAGGATTCGCGCCGAGCTTGGGACATATGTGCATGCGGAGCGTTGCTTCATTAGTGTTCTTTCCTTCGCGGAAACAGAAGCCCGCCCAAGATTGCGGTGGCGCCAGCCGTCAAAAAATGTACCACCGACGAAATTCCCGATGAAATGATAGGCTGGCGCGGCCGTGATCACCGGGACCAGGCCAAGCAAAACGATAATAATCCTACTCGCCGCAAACGGCCGAATCGCAACCATTGCAAACACGATCGCCAAGACTATCGCGATCGTTGAATCCTGGAACCACAACACCTTAAAACCTTTGCCCACGAACGGATCGAGGTCTGACTTCGCAACAACGGCAGAAACTTTATTAAAGGCGGACGTGTGTATCCAGGCGCCGACGGCAAGTACAATCGCTGAAAACGCGAGAAGAATTCGTCCAAGCAATTTCATCGTGATCGCTAGCTACCCGCCAAAGGTCGCCGCGAATGGAACCGATTAACCCGACTTCCGAAAACAGAACAAGAAAAATTTGAATTACCGATCGGGTTTTGAATTGGTGCGGACAAGTATCTGCTATTTCGCGATGACGACGTCGCCGCTTTGAATTGGGCGCGGCAGATCCGCCCACTGAATCGTGATGTTGCTGAAGTTCACTGGAACGCCGGCACACATCAATGGGTCGGGCTTATCGCAGACGTGGAAGTGCAGGTGTGGCTCGGTTGAATTGCCAGATGAACCGAGTTTACCAATCACGTCGCCGGCTTTCACCTGGTCGCCGACATGAACGCGCACGCTGCCCGGCTGCAAATGCGCGTAAAGCGAGTACTCATCCTTTCCGTGATCAATCATTACGTAGTTGCCTGCGATCGCCATTGCGCCTTTGGCAAGTCTCTCCCCTTGCTCCTTCTGTAGCCGAGCGAAGTACGCTTCCTGAGTCTCGTTAGGACGCTGCATTGCGGAAGGATCCTCGGGTTGATTGTTTGCCGTGCTGATCACACGGCCGTCGGCTGCGGCGAGGACGTCTGCGCCATAAGCATAGTAATCATCGAAGCGTGTGCCATCGTCTTTGTGGCTAAGCCCAGTCTCACCCACCTTTGCGATGTCGAGCGCGAACTCTTCCGGAACGGCCCAGCGATGGCTTGTGTGGACCGAAGCTCCGGATCCGACATACCAAACACCGCGCAATGGAAAGATGTATGTGTTCTGGGCAAATTCAGATTTGATTGGGATTGAACCGGTGATTTCCGCCGGATGGCCGTCGACGTTGCCGTGTACGCAAATCCGCAGCGTGTCGCGCGCGCCGTGGAATGCGAAGACCTGCGATGCGATGAGCAGGGCTTGGTCTCGAGCAAGGGTGGCTCCGGCTAATTTGATGGAAGGCGCAATCAAATCTGTACCACAGAATTGAAATCCGACCTGTTGGATGACACCGGCCGCCTGTAATTTTGCGCCGCGCTCACCAATGCTCTGTCCGGCCTCTCGATCCAGCTTGCGCGAGTCAACGACGCGGTTCGATCGCAGTAACTCGATGTCGATGTTGTCAATCTTGAACGGTGCGCTCTCGTGATTGATCACGGCAACGTTCTCCAACAAAAGACTTTGAACGTTGCGCCGGCTTTCCAACGGATAGGTGCGAACTGCCGATGTGGGACAAAAACGAATCTCAACTGATTTGGGTGTTTCCGCGGTAGCGCTCAGAAGCGACAACGTCAAACATGCGACGACAGAATATTTCATAATTCGGTTTTCCTGTATCAGGGGCAACGGTTGAGATGCAGCAACACGCCGCACCAGATTCAACCACTGCTTGAAGGGAATCGAGATTCGTCGACTGCGCTCGGAACGACATGGTTACGAGCAGCAATACTCATCGTCATATTCCCGCTCATGGGGAAACTGGGCGCTCTTCTTCGGGTCGTTTGTTATGTCGACCGAAATGGAGACATCCTGTGTTTTACGAAGCGCAAACAGCCGGTGATTTGGATCACTCACTTCCGGTGGCTTAGCCTTCGGCGTTCCGGCCATTCTTGCGGGGTTCCCCGGCCGCTCCACTGTCGACGACGCGACGTTCAACCCGGAGTGAGCGGAACGAATCGAATAGGCCCAGCTCGAAGTGCCAGGGTTACGAGTAGAGGTACTCGTCGTGGTACTCGCGCTGTGGCGCGAACTGGACTTGCTCGTTTCCGATTTCCGGATACTCGAAGATTTTGCCTTCGTAATTCCGGATAACGATTTTCTCGTTATCGTGATAAAGAACGTAACTTGGATTGATCGGCACCTTGCCGCCACCGCCGGGCGCGTCGATCACGAACTGCGGCACGGCATAACCGGTAGTGTGACCGCGCAGGCCTTCGATGATCTCAATGCCTTTCGCCACCGAAGTACGCAGATGGGATGAGCCGTTGATCAGGTCGCACTGGTAAATGTAATACGGACGCACGCGGCAAATGAGCAGTTTGTGCACGAGTGTTTTCATAGTTTCCAGGTCGTCGTTCACGCCGGCGAGCAAAACGCTTTGGTTTCCAAGCGGGATGCCTGCGTTGGCAAGGCGCTCGAGCGCTTGCTTCACCTCAATTGTCAACTCGCGCGGATGATTCACATGTACACTCATCCAGAGCGGATGATATTTCGCCAGCATCGCGCATAACTCAGGCGTGATGCGTTGCGGGAGGAAAATCGGAACGCGCGTGCCGATACGGAGAAACTCAATGTGCGGAATCGACCGCAGCCGCCAAAGCAACTTGTCGAGCCTATCATCGCTGAAAATCAAGGCGTCGCCCCCGCTTAAAAGGACATCGCGCACCTCGGTATGCGCTTCGAGATAGCGAAACACTTCCTCGAAATTTGTGTGTAATTCCTGTTCCCCCACGCCACTGACAACGCGGCTACGCGTGCAATAGCGACAGTAACTGGCGCAACGATCCGTCACCAAAAACAGCACGCGGTCCGGATAGCGATGGACCAATCCCGGCACAGGCATGTGCGTATCTTCGCCGCACGGATCGGCCATGTCGTACGGCGATGTCCAGGTCTCCTCGATCCGCGGAATAACCTGACGCCGGATCGGATCCTCGGGATCGTCGCTCGGTACGAGATTAAAAAAATGGGGTGTGACCGCCAGTGCGAGTTTGTCGCCAGAGAGTAAAACGCCGCTACGCTCCTCGTCACTCAGCTCCAGATGCTTTTCCAGTTGAGCGAGGGAAGTCACCCTGTTCTTGAGCTGCCATTTCCAGTCATTCCAAAGTTCCGCAGCCGTCTCCGGCCAATACCCTGGAGCGTGCGAGATGAACTCTTTTCCATCCCCTTTTTCCGATGCAGAGGTGATCATTTTCAATTGCGGAGGAAAAAGTTAAGACCCTTAAATATGGTGTCAATGCAGGCACTTAGCTGTGCGCTACGCACGTTGATGCGCGTCCGTGGAGACAAGTTCCGGGAGGGAAGACCCCGGCGCCCCGCGGTCAAAGATTCTCCCCCAACACCGCTTCTGCAGCGAGATCTCTTACTATTTCCAGTAAAAGGGCATCTCGCCCATGCCTTCCCAGCAGGGACAAGCCTAGTGGTACCCCAGCAACTTGAGCCACCGGCAGCGATACCTGCGGCAACCGGCCAATGCCTGCCACGCTCGTCAAGCCCAACGTCCGAGGATAGTAACCGGTGCCGCTGGAGCTGCGCCGGGGGACAGCGTCCTTGCGTGGAGCGAGGGCTGGCGTCGTTGGGATGCACAGGAGGTCGTTCGGCCCAAGAAAGTCATGCAAGCTGCGAAAATACTCTCCACGCCGTTCGAACGCCTCCGCGATACGTCGCCGATCCAGTTGATTCGCCAGTTCAAAACTGGACGCAACATAGGGGCCAAATTCGGGCTTCTTATTGGCAATCCATGTGCCCAGGCAACTTTTGATCTCAGCCCATTGAATGACGCAGTAAGTGTCACACCAGGTTGCGAAGTCGCGACCGAGTTCATCGGCCGCCAAGTCGCTCAGGCGTAATTCCTGCGCTCGCTCGCCGAAAAAATCATGTAAACGACGCACCGGCTCGAACAAAGCCTGCTGAACATCCGTATCGGCCAGTGCGAAAGCCTCGTGGACCAAATGAATCGTGCCCGGCTTTGTCGCGGGCACCGGCCCGCCGGGCAACAGCACAAGCCCGACTTTGGCTAAAATATCTGCGCTTTGTGCGAGAATGCCGACGGTGTCGAACGTTGGAGCCAACGGATTGACTCCAGCCACGGATATAAAGCCGTGCGAGGGTCGGAGGCCCCAGACTCCGCAATTGCTCGCGGGAACACGGACAGAGCCGCTGGTATCGGTTCCCAGAGCAAAATCGACCAGGCCGCACGCTACAGCCGAGGCCGATCCGCTCGACGACCCGCCTGGAACGCGATCGGGAGCGCGTGGATTGACGGGCGTGCCATAGAAGTGATTCTGACCGGTAAGACTGAAAGCAAGTTCGTCCGAAATGGTTTTGCCCACGCAGCGGGCGCCCGACCGCAAGAGTTGCTCAACGCAGACAGCGTTCGCGACCGCAGAAGGATGCGAATCGCGCCACGTGGGGTTACCACAACCGGTCTTCCAGCCTGCTACGTCGATTACATCCTTAACGGCAAAGCACAATCCATCCAACGGGCCGTTTCCTGTGGGTGCGAGTTCAAACGTGGCAACGAAAGCATTGCTCTCAGCGACAGTGATCGTCGAGGTCTTCATCCGACCGGGTTCGGCGAGGTCACGATGCTGCCGCCAGGCCTTCGTTTCAATCGTGCCGGAGAAGCGACTGCCAACACTCGGCCCTATTTTCCGCCGAGAACGCTGAGCTCCCAGCGGTAACCGTCAGGGTCGTGGAACCAAAGGCCCATGTTTTTCGATCCAGGAGCTTCGGGACCGATTTCGCTGCCTGGATCTTCAATGTCGGCGTCGACGCTCTTCAAATGCGCAAGCGCCTTTCGCAATGTCGCCATGTCCGGGAGGTGAAACGACATGTGATCAATCGTTTCGGGCGCCGGTTTACCTTTGAAAAGCGCAATGGTGACGTTGTCGTTGCCAATCGCGACTCCGTTTTCGAAATCGAATTCCTTGCGTAACCCCAGAGCGCGCTGGAACCATTGCGCGCTTTTCTTCGGATCGCGCACGGCCAGACCAAAGTGACCAACTTCTCCGAGCGTAAATGGAACATTCATATGAAGACGTTGGATCTCTAGGTCAATCGGTCTCGGCTGACTCGGAGCCGTTTCGGGAAATGAGCGGTTCCATAAAGTGCCGGTTAAAATCTCTAAGCGCGTTGCGTGGCGTGTTGCCTAGTCCGCTTGCGCCACGTCGAAGTTCCGGCCCGATAAACGCCAGCCAAATCTCGCCCACGATTCCCATTCTTGGACGGAGGCGCGCGGCAGGGCTGCGCGGATGGTTTTGCAGGTAATCCTCGACGTCGGCTTTTATTACAGCAGGCAGCTCTTCGATTGCAAGCGAGACCATATTTTAGAAACGTGTATGGACTGCATGTTGGACTTGGAGAGTCCAAAACAGTTCACTCAAGACGATGAAAGGAATGCGAGGACGCATCGCATTCCTTAAGCGCTTGCGTGAAATCTACGGAGCCTGCTCTGCTGTATTGATGCGAAAAACGCAGGATTAATCGCGTCCCCAAACCATTGCGACGGAAGTCGTGAGGCTGCCGCCCATGTTGAACGTGAGGAATTTTTTTGCGTCCTCAATTTGCCGCGCGCCGGCCTGCTCCGTCAGCTGTTGATATGCTTCGAAAACCTGGCGAACGCCGGTCGCTCCGACGGGGTGGCCGTCAGCAATCAAGCCACCACCCGCGTTCACTGGAATTTGGAAAGGGCCTTTGAATTTTTCGGTACGCACCTGCGGCAACGCTGTCGCTCCGCTTTTCACAAGCTCGACTCCTTTGCCAGACTCGGCGAGGCCGAGAATTTCGTAAGCGACAATTTCAGTAATGGAAAAACAATCGTGGACCTCGGCACCGTGCAGGTCACGCGGCCTCAGATTAGCCATCCGAAAAGCTTTCTCGGCTGCTTTGCGCGCGATCGAAAACGTAGGCGCATCCTTTTTGTCGAGCGGCAGATAATCAGTGGTGTGACCGTAGCCAAGCAACCGGGCGATCTTGCTCCGGTCGCGTCCGATCTTCTCCAGATACTTTCCCGAAACGAGCACAACCGATGCCGCACCGTCTGTGATCTGGGAACAATCGGAAACTTTGAGCGGTGGCGCGACACTCGGGTTCTTATCGGAAACTTGCGACGCGCAATCGAGTGTGAGATCGGCATCACGCATTTGCGCAAGCGGATTCAATTTGGCGTGTGCATAGTTTTTCCAGGCAACCAGGGCCAGGTCGGCTTCGGTCGCACCATACTTGTCGATGTAAATTTGCGCGATCCGCCCGAATAATTTCGGAAACATAAAATCGCCGTACTCCGGCTTTTCATTGTGATAATCGGCCGCCGCGCCAAGCACATCCGACCCATCTAGCGACGACATTGTCTTCTGCTGCTCCGCGCCAACGACCAGCACGACGTCATAAAACCCGCCCATGATCCATTCGGCACCAAGCAACACCGACAACGCCCCGGACGCGCAGGCTGCTTCGGTGTGCATTGTTGGAATGCCGCGCAATTTCGGATCGATTTCCGGAATAAACGCCCCCAGCTGCAATTGCTTAGTAAACTGACCCGCGTTGAAATTTCCGACTGCGCCGGCCTGAATTTCCGCGGGATCAATCTTTGCGTCATCGATCGCCTTTTTGCCGGCTTCGATGATGATATGCCGGATCGTCTTCCCTTCTTTCTTCAGGTTACGCTTAAAATCCGTTCGTCCGCCGCCGAGAATATAAACTGACTCACTCATATTTTACCTTAGCCTATTTCTTCAGCGAGTCATCCTGAGCGAAGTCGGCGTCCAGCGTAAACAGCTTTACCCACCGAAAGCATTGATCCCCGTAATGTCGCGACCGATTATCAATGTATGGATGTCGTGCGTGCCTTCGTAGGTAGAGACGGTTTCGAGATTCAGGACATGGCGGATGACTGAATAGCGGTCTGTGATGCCCGCGGCGCCGAGGATGTCGCGCGCCTTCCGGGCGCATTCCAGCGCCATCCAAACGTTATTCCGCTTTGCGAGCGAGATCTGCGCAGGACGCACCGGGCCGGCCTCCATCATCCGTGTAAGACGCAACGCCAGTAATTGCGCTTTCGTAATCTCCTGCGCCATCCAAACAAGCTTTTGTTGCACTAATTGGAAACCGGCAATTGGGCGGCCAAATTGTTCGCGCGATTTCGCGTAAACCAGCGCTGTTTCGTAGCAGTCAACGGCGGCACCGATTACGCCCCACGCTATGCCTGCGCGCGCGTGCGAAAGACAGGACAACGGCGCCTTGAGGCCGGACGCCTTCGGGAAACGATTTTCCGCAGGTATGCGGCAACCCTCGAACCAGCACTCCGACGTGCGCGACATGCGCAGACTAAACTTTCCCTCGATGTCCTGCGCGCGAAATCCGGGGGCGTCCTTTTCCACCACGAATCCGCCGACGCGCCCATCGTCGTCTTTTGCCCAAACAACTTTAACGTCCGCGATCGAAGCGTTACCGATCCAGCACTTGCTGCCATTCAAAATATAATGGTCACCTTCGTGTTTAGCGCGCGTCTCCATACCACCGGGATCTGAACCGTGTCCGTGTTCTGTCAGCGCAAAGCACCCAATAAGTTTGCCCGAGGCCAATCCTGGCAGCCAGCGCGCCTGTTGTTCTGGCGAGCCAAAGGAATGGATCGCCTGTATCGCGAGCGCGCCCTGTACGGAAGCCAGCGAGCGCAAACCAGAATCGGCTCGCTCAAGCTCTTGCATGATGAGGCCGTACCCGGTGTGGCTAATGCCAGGGCAACCCTGCTCTTTCAAATACGGCGCATAAAAGCCCAGCGCCCCCATACGCGGGATGAGGCATTCCGGGAATTTGGCCGCGCGATGGCACGCAACGATCTCGGATAAAACTTCTTCCTGCACAAAACGTCTCGCCCGATCGCGCGCTGCGCGTTCTTCATCCGTGAGAAGCTCTTCGATACCGTAATAATCCAGCGAGGCCATGGCAGTAACAGCCTGAGTCATGCGCGCCAGTGTAACGACCACCTGACGTAAACACAACGCTGGCTCTCCGCGTCCGCCTCTAATGTGCCATGTCGAACGAGCGCACTCCGCGCGAAGCCGTACCGTTACGCAGAAGCTGTAGACATCTCTGGATGGCCCCAAAAAAAGAAGAGATTTGATTCGCTCACTTCTCGTTTGCTCAGCCGCCGGCCTTCCCGTCACAACGCGGCTTCCCCAGCCGCTTCATTCTCCACTGCGTCTATTTGCTCGTGTCGTTGGCAAAGCTGCGGCCTTCCAAGCTTTTAAACCGTCGGCCATGGAGCGGACGTTTTTGTACCCTATTTTTTGCAAGCTCTCCGCGGCAAGTGCGGAGCGTCCGCCTCCGCCGCAATGGCATATGATCAAGGCATTTTTGTCTGGGACTTTTTCTTCCACATCGAGCTCGATCGTGCCGCGACTCATGTGAGTCGCATTAGGGATATGTCCCTCGTCCCATTCGTCTTTCTCGCGAACATCGACGATCAGGGCTTCGCCGCTCTTTGATTTCGCAGCCGCTTCCGCCGGGGAAATCTCGGTGATTTTCTTCTTAGCTTCTGCGACCAACTTTTCAAAACCGCTGTGCTCTGCCATACCGAGTAATTTGCCGCTGAGGACAGCGGGCCGCTACAACAAAGATTTACCCACTAAACATGCAAAAAGATGCAAAATTTTGGAAAATAGGGCCCGCCACTTTTCGTGTCGTTCGTGTTTATTGGACACAGATTCTTACTCGTAACGGAGCGCTTTCGATGGGATCGAGCACGGCGGCTTTGCTCGCCGGATAAAAGCCAAAAAAATTCCAACCGCTGCACTGAAGGAGAAGCGTTTTGTCCGAGCGGCAGTTGACTCCGCTTAAAGTTAAGGGACAGGAAAATGGTGCGGCGTTACATCCAAATCTACTCCATCATGCTGCGCAACTCGCTCATCCGCGAGCTGAGTTTCAAGGCGAACTTCCTGTTATGGATGGTCGTGGAGATTCTTTGGTTCTGCGGGCAAATTGTCTTTTTCAGCATCATTTTCGGCAACGTCGATCGGATTGGCGACTGGACCAAGTGGGAGGTGGTGCTGCTGATCGGCACACACCAAATGATTGCCCAACTTTTCCAGGCATTCTTTTTTGTTAACGTCGCAAACATTCCAGAACTCGTGCGTACGGGGAAATTAGACTCACTGTTGGTTCTGCCAATCGATAGCCAGTTTGCTGTTTCGACGAAACAATTCGGTCTCGATAGCATTGTCAACGCTGCGTTAGGGGGTCTGGTCGTTTGCATAGCGCTTTCGCGCCTCAATGTTGTCCCAGATTTGACGTCAATCTTGCTTTATCTGATTGCACTCGGTTTTGGCATTGCCGTGCATTACTCGATCATGCTTGCTTTGGCAGCGGTCAGTTTCTGGATCGTGCGCGCCCAGGGATTGGTTTATGGCTATTTTAATTTCCTCAACATTGCGCGTTATCCAGATGCGATTTTTCCGTGGCTTTTCCGCTTAATCTTCGGATGGATCATTCCGGTAGTCATCATCGCAAACATTCCGGCCCGGTTGCTCATCAAATCGCTCGGACAGCCATGGCGGCTAATGCTGCATCTTGTCACCGCCTCGACTATTGTTTTTCTTCTGTCGCGCAGCTTCTGGAAATTTGCCCTGAACCGTTACTCGAGCGCAAGCTCGTAAACCTGTGTCAACGGCGCGGTGGACGCTACGACTGGAAAACCGTTGATGCTGGGGTAGTGGTTTTGCCTAGGCGTGAAGCCGAGTTTGTAGTGGCGTGAATTTTTTGGCCAAATCCGCTTGCGCCGCCGGAGAAATGTTCTTAATTAAGCGTCCATTTTTCGGGCGCAATCGATTACCAAAGGCGTCAACTCTATGGCAAAACCAATAAAAAAGAAGAGTTCTGCGAAGAAGCCGGCTGCGCGTAAGGCCCGGCCGGCACGTAAGGTGCGCGTCAAGAGGCCGGTGTCCAAGAAGGTCGCGAAGCCGACGAAGGCCGGAAGACGTGGGCCTTCTAAAAAAGAAACGACCGAATCTCCGGCAGTCTTGCTGGGCGTGAACCATCGTGAGAAAAGGCTCGATCCGTTTGTACGGAAACAGAAAGAAAAACTGCTTCAGCTTCGAGACGCCATGGTCGATTCGATGGCTGGCGTTGCCCAGGATACTCTCCGGTCACGTGCCGAGGGCAGTGAAGCTTCCGCTTTTGGAATGCATCAGGCTGACGCCGGATCGGATGCTTATGATCGCGATTTCGCGTTGAGTTTGCTCTCGCAAGAGCAGGACGCACTTTATGAAATCGATCAGGCGCTCAAGCGCATTGAGATGGGGACCTATGGGAAGTGCGAAATGTCGGGCAAACCTATCCCCCACGCACGCCTTGAAGCAATTCCGTTTGCGCGTTTCACCGTTGAATGCCAATCGCAATTGGAGAAGCAGAATAAAGCGTCGCGGGTCCGCCAGTCAGTCACTTCTCTCTTCGGTTTGACCGACGAGGAAGGCGGCGAGGCTGAGGAAGAGGAAGTTACGCCGGCTGAAGTGAAGGACTGACAGACAAATGGCGCAAGAAATTGTGACATTGGAATGCACAGAGGCCAAGGCTTTGGGCAAGCCTGTCTCCCGTTACATGACCACACGGAACAAAAAGAGCCCGCGCACACCTAACCGGCTCGAGAAAAAGAAATACAATCCGTTCCTGAGGCGGCACACCTTACACCGCGAAACGAAATAATGGGTCCTAAAACCGCCAAACGCCGTTCCGCCTTTCGCCGCGCAAATCGCGCCATGCCGCGTCGGCGAATCGACATTGCCATCGAGGCCATCGATTACAAAAATCCGGATCTCCTGAAAAAATTCGTCACGGAGAGCGGCAAAATTCTTCCACGTCGTGTCACGGGCATGCCCGCGCACCTGCATCGCAAGATCACGCGCGAGATTAAACGTAGCCGTTCCGTGCTGTTGATGAAATAGGCTGGCAATTTGTGGTTTGCTATACCGCGCCTCTATGAGACGTGTACATTGCGGATTGCAAACAGGTTGGCTCCGCGCTTCGTACAGCGCAGCGGCTACAGTGCCTTTCGAGTCTTTTCGCCTTGCTCGATCAGTTTCCAAAATTCGCGAGTCTCGCCCAGTTGGGCGTCCTCAGATACCGGCAGCTTGCTCCGGAAAAGGAAGTCGCGAAACGTATTCTTGTGCAAAACGCGATGGACCCTGATGCCTTCGTCCGCTTTCGCGAAATAAATGCGATAATCTTTCGCACGGTAACGATATAGCTTTTTTCCTTCGCGCTGAATCACGCCAAACCGTTCGGAATCGAGGTCGTCGAGATCCTCGGGTAAAATTTGAAACTCCGCGAGCAGCTCGAGCTGCAATTTCTTCGGCAGCGCCGAGATCTCAGCCGCACTCAATTCGTTGAAAATGATCTGGAACATGATTCTCGTTAAAGAGTTGAATCGATCTACCGTGCGTCTTAGCCGCTTTAACGCGTCAACAGTTCAACAATGCTCAAACATAAACCCGCCGCACACGTGCGCCAATTCGTGTCGTAATTTCCCAGGGAATCGTGCCAGACTTCTTGGCCAGTTCCGCACAGGAAATTTCCTCCTTCCCGTCGCTCCCCATCAAAACAACCTCGTCGCCCACCTGCACATTAATGATCTTGGTAACGTCGACCATGATCAGATCCATCGTCACCCGGCCGAGGACGGCGCAACGCTCCCCCCGAACCAGGACTGCGGCGTCATGGTTGGAAAGATGCCATGGATACCCATCGGCGTAACCGGCTGACAACGTGGCGACCCGCATTTTTCGAGGGGTGATAAACGTGCGGCCATAGCTGATTGAACTTCCCTTCGGCATTTCGCGCACCAGAGAAATACGCGTTTTCCACGTCATCACCGGTTTAAGAAGACCTTGGAATTGCGGGAGCGGCGAAATCCCGTAAAGCACGATCCCAGCACGCACCATATCGAAGAGTCCTGCGGGCTCAGCGTAAGCGAGCACCCCCGCGCTTTGGAGAACATGCCCTTTATAATCGATTGGAACTGCGGCACGAAATTGCGTCATCATTTCGCGAAAACGCAAAAGCTGATCACGCGTGTAATCCGGATCCTCACCAGACACTGGCAAATGGGTCGAAACGCTGTGAATCCTGATATTTGAAAATGTGGAGACCTTCTTGAGAGCGTCCAATGCATGCTGCTCTGCAACTCCCATGCGTCCCATGCCCGTGTCGACCTTGAAATTGACAGCCACAGGCGAGCGGTGCGCCACCCGATCGAAATCTTCTGCTTCCTCGAGGGCGGAAATTGTAGGAATAAAACCGTGCTCGGCGATCGTCGATCTTTCGCTTGGCAGCGCAGGGCCCAAAAGAACGATCGGATGCGATAAGGATTCACGCAGCGCCAACGCCTCCTCCAGATTTGCCACCCCGAAAAGTTGCGCCTGATCTGCGAGCGCTTCGGCTACGCCGATTGAACCGTGGCCGTAAGCGTTTGCTTTCACCACGGCCAGTATTTCCGCGGAACTGACGCGTTCTCGCACGATCTTGGCATTGTGACGCAACGCGCTCCGATCAATCTCGGCCCAGCAACGATAGGTTCCATTCATTTTGGCATCGTGATGTGTGGCTCGCGCAAATACATTGGTTCGAGCGGCGGCAAAGAAAAGCCCCGCTGCGGTTCTCGCGCAAGTCTGGCGAGCACAACGGCGGATGGGAAGCGCACTACGGCCCGTTCAAATTGCGGTAGCGAATCCGAGGTGAAAACTGGCGTTGCGATCTCCAGGGTGTCGAGGTTCGATTTCAGCTCGGGCTCCGAGAAAAGTGTTGGACTTTCGATCAGGTTATTGGCCCGGACACGCGCAAAGAAAAAAGATTTTCTACGGGCATCTCCGATTACGCGGTATTCCTGTGCATCGCACTCCATTGCGCAGATAGATGGAAAACCGATCAGACGCGCACCAGATGAAACCTGCAGCCCGATCGCGGCCGAAATTGCAATGCGTGTTCCCGCGTACGAGCCAGGGCCAAGCCCGACGATAATTGTGTCTGGAGTGCCAAATTTTTCCGTGACAGCGTCGAGGCTCTCAAAAAAGACTGCAGAATTTTTTCGATCGTTCGGCCATTCCTGCGTGAAATCGATTCCGGTCTGATCCAACCAAGCCAGACTGCCGCGCCCTGTGGAAAGTTCCAGCGCAAGAATCTTCACGTTCGCTAGAAAGTAATGGCACGCTGATTTTCCGATTTAATCTCAAACCGAATCCAGCGCGCTTGTTCGGGAACGAACTCCGGGAAGCGATCTGCCCATTCGATGACCGAGACTCCGTCGCCAAAGAAATATTCGTCGAGGCCAAGCCGCGAGAGAGACTGGCGACTCTCTACACGGAAGAAATCGAAATGGTAAACCGGCAATCGGCCGTCTCGGTATTCGTGCACAATCGTAAAGGTAGGGCTGGAAACGGCAGTATCGCTTCCCATGCCGGCCACGAAGCCTTTGGCGAATCGAGTCTTGCCGCTTCCCAGTTCGCCCTGCAAGGCCAAAACCGATCCTACACTGGCATCACTTGCAAGTCGCCGGCCAACTGCTTCGGTTTCATCTGGGCTGTTGGAAATGAACGTAGCCACTTCTTAATTGCGTATTGCGGATTGCAGATTGCGGCTTCAAACGACCAATTCGAGTGAGCGGCAATTTTGGGAATTTCGTTCGCCATTCTCGCTCCAGACGTTTTCTTTCACGCGGCGAAATGGCGAACAGCAATTCGTAATCTTCGCCTTCGGAAATTGCGTCTTCAATCTTGGCGCCACGGGCAAGCGGCAGACTTTTTCGTTCGATGGCGAATCCGACTCGGCTCGCCTTTGCAAGCCGTGGAAGATCGGCTCCCAGTCCGTCGCTCAAATCCATCATGGCGTGGATGCGAAAATTCGTTGTGAGCCAGCGCGACTCGACGATTCGCGGAATGAAATGCAAATGCTTTTGCTTCGTGGCGCCACCCAGTCGGCCTGTCACGAAGAGATCGTCATCTGCTTTGCCGTCCCGGCGCGATGTGCAGCGACCTTTTTCAACAAAGCCAACCACACTAACTGAAATCGCCACCGGTCCGGGCGTGCTGCTCGTTTCGCCGCCAACTATGCTGACTTTAAACCGCTTCGCGGAGCGGAGCAGTCCGCGATAAAGGGCCTTCACCCATTCGACCTTCGTTTGCTCGGGAGCTATCAGAGTGATCATTGCAAATTGAGGCACACCCGATGTCGCGGCGAAATCGCTGAGCGGACGCATCATCGCTTTCCAGCCAACGTCAAGCGCGTTCGCCGTTGCCGGAAAGTGCACGTCTGCAACAACGCAATCGGTTTTGAGCACAAGAAAGTTTCGGCGATCGCCGGTTTCCACCACAGCGCAATCATCACCGGGGCCGCTAATAACAGCTTTTGTGAGACAAAGGCGAGCTAAAAGCTGGTTCAGCAGCCGGTCTTCACCGATGTCGCCCAGTTTCATTGTCATGTCCCGCGCCCGAGCCGCTATGTCAGTTCAAGCCTGGGGTAGCGTCCCAGGGAACTTGACAGCCAATTAAACAAGCGCTGAAGGCGCGTTTCATCCAATAACTCATTCTCAACCGCACACGTTGCGAAAGTGATGCGCGCTTTCAGAACTGTCCGCCAAGCTTCTACGAAACCTTGGGCGTTGCCCCAGGTTCGCCACGGCGAATCCATCCCGTGGCGGACTGGAGATGAATCGGTGCCCTTGGCGCCACCCCAGGGAAGCCTCATGGAGAAAAGATCTCCGGGAATGCGAGGGCGGTGAGAGTGAGCGAATTGAAGAGTGAATGCATTGTCATGGCGACGAGAATGGAACCGCTCCATTCGTAGGCAATCGCGAAACAACTTCCCAGAACGAATAGCGGCGCAAACGAAGGCAAATGGGCATGCGCTGCAGCGAACAAGAGCGCGCTGAAGGTAACGCCGAGAAAGCGGCCGAAATAGCGCTTAACGACGCCGTAAATAAAAAATCGGAAAAGAAATTCCTCAACAACAGGCGCGATTGCCACGGCGAAAACGATGATCATCATTCGCTGCTGAATCGTGCGCGATCCGCTGAAAAACTCGACGATGTTTTGTCTGCTCGAACCGCCCCCGAAAAGCCGCTGCGTAATGGTGTCAGACAACAAGATCAACGGATAAGCAAAAAACAGCAGGACCGCTCCGGTGCTCAGGGTCCGAACAAAACTTAACCTGAAAAAACCGCCTAACGAGCCAACGTCAAACCCGCGGAACTGGAGGAAAGTGATTATGACGAGCACCACGCAACCGGTAAACAGAAAATTTGCCAGAAGATTCTGCGCGCTGAACTGAATTGCGGGTTGCGAAACTGATGCGCCGATGGTCAGGAAAAGAAAAAGGATCAACAGCGCAGCCACTATCGCCTCGGGCAATCCAAAGCTTCGCGTCGCCCTTGCGTCAGGACCCAAATCGTTCCGGGTTCGCGCGCTGATTTGATAAATCAGCGAAATATAGACATAAAAGCTGGCAAGAAGATAAAGAAGAAAAAGAAGAAGGCTTAGGGCAGAGCCGGGAACGGCTCCGAGTCCCACGAAGAGGCTGGCAAATCGCATGAATCCTGCGCCTGTCAAACTTTCGAAAAGGTTCTCCGTGCCCACCTCTTACTCCTGCTCTTACTTTGCTTATCCTCTGCGAATCCCGGAAGCGTTAAACGTCCAACACTCGACGCTCAACACCCAACGTCCAATTCAGCCAGTTGAGCCTTCGGCGTTGGACGTTGTGCGTTTCCTTTATCTAGCAAAAATTCGATCTTTGGATCTCGTCCTCTCCCGGTTCTTCACAAACGGCTATGGCGCGTAATAGCTCGGCAGGAAATACGCGCGCCCACTTTCCAGTTGTGGAATGAGTTGCTTTGGGAGTGTGAGTTCAATTTTGGAATCGGTTTCTCCGAATATCCGTAAGAAGCGGCTCAGGGTAAACGGCGGACCATATTTCACCACTCTCGCGTCCGGCGCCTTTCCCAGTTCCCTGGCCTTGCCAAATGCGTCGTCCAACTGACCCAGGCCATCGATCAGCTTGTAGTCGAGAGCATCCTTGCCCGAAAGGATTCGCCCGTCGGCAATCGTGTTACGCAAAAGGTCTGCCGGAAGATTTCTCTCTTTCGCAACGACGCCGAGAAACTTGTCGTACGTTTTCATGATAAAATTCTGCACCAGCTCGCGTTCCTCTGGTGTGATCGGTCGCGCGCCGTTCAACATGTCCTTGAACTTTCCGCTTTTGAAAACCACGGAGGCGAGTCCGATTTTATTGAACAGTTGCTCGTAATTCAGCGTTTGAATGATGACTCCGATGCTGCCGGTGATAGTCGTTTCGCTTGCCATTAAAAACCTGCCGCCACAGGAGACGTAATAGCCGCCGGATGCCGCCAGTGAGTCCATGTAAACGACCACCGGTTTCCTTGCACGCACCTTGACTAGCGCGCTGTAGATCGCGTCAGAAGCTGCCACTTCTCCACCGGGA
>JBEDUS010000053.1:0-3275 GCA_040414975.1 Candidatus Udaeobacter sp. | reverse complement strand
GGTATTGCATTGCTAAAGGCGCGCGTGGTTAGCGGTTCACACCCTGTGCGGATCGTGTAGCGCGCAGGGATGCAAATCGGACAAGTAGCGTACGCATTGGAAAAGCTGATTCCCCTGCGCACCAACCGGTCGATGTTAGGCGTATGGATGTGCGAATTGCCTAGCGCAGCGACGGTATCGAATCGCTGCTGGTCCGTCATGATGAACAGTATGTCGGGCCGCGAAGATGACATTTTATTGAAGGGCCCGCGCCGGCACGAATTGGTGTTTTAGGCGTTGGCGATCTCGCTACCCGTTAGCTGTCGAAATGCCTCCAGGTATTTCGCTGACGTTTTTTCGATAACATCCGTCGGCAGACGCGGTGCAGGCGGAGTTTTGTCCCAGTCAAGCGTCTCCAAATAATCGCGCACGAATTGTTTATCGAAGCTGGGCGGGCTCTTGCCAATGGCGTATTCATCCTTTGGCCAGAAGCGCGAAGAATCCGGCGTGAGGCATTCGTCGATCAAAAGCAGTTCTCCGTCGATGGTGCCAAACTCGAATTTCGTGTCCGCAACGATAATTCCTTTCTGTGCGGCGTGCTCGCGCCCACGGGAATAAATTTCAAGACTCAATTTTTTCACGCGATTCGCGATTTCGTCGCCAAGAATTTGAGTACATCGTTTCATGTCGATGTTCTCGTCATGACCCTGCTCAGCTTTTGTCGCTGGCGTGAAGATTGGTTCCGGCAACTGCGACGCCAGCTTTAGCCCGGATGGAAGTTTGATTCCACAAACGCTCTGCGATTCCTGATATTCTTTCCAACCGGAGCCCGCTAGATAACCGCGTACCACGCATTCCACGGGGAGCGGCTTCGTTTTCTTTACGATCATTGAACGTCCGGCGAGCTGCTCCCGGAACGGCTGCAACTCCTTTGGAAACTCTTCGAACCTCGCCGTCACAAGATGATTGTTGATATTGTCGAAATTCTTGAACCAAAACGCCGAAATTTGGTTGAGGACCGCGCCCTTGTGCGGGATTGGATCCGGCAGGATTACATCGAAAGCGGAGATCCGATCGGTTACGACAAACAAAAGCGTGTCACCAAGATCAAAGACTTCGCGCACCTTGCCACTGCGCAACTTTTTAATTCCTGGAAGGTTGATCGAGGATTGTGTGGCGATTTGCATGCGCAAATGCTCAACGCTCAACGATCAACTTTCAACGTCCAATTGAGAATCTCTTCGTTGAGCGTTGGACGTTGCGCGTTTGGCGTTGGACGTTGAAATCCCTTTATGGCTGGAATTGTTGTCAAACCGCGGGCGCGAATTCTGCACGGACACGATTGGGTATTTTCCAATGAGGTCCTGAGGGTGTTCGGAAAACCAGCAGACGGCGATGTTATCTCGCTCAAGGATGGAAAAGACCGCCTGGTCGGCAGTGCCATTTACAATTCCAAGTCACAAATTGTGGCACGCCGTTTCTCGCGCCGAAAACAGGATCTGGATCCGGACTTTTTCAAACGTCGGATCGCTCAAGCCGTGGAGTACCGCAGCCGGCGGGGCGTCGATCCGCGCCTTTGCCGCGTTGTCTGGAGCGAAAGTGACGGACTGCCCGGCTTAATCATCGACAGGTACGGCGAGCGTTGTGTGATGCAGACGCTTGCGCTGGCGATGGACATGCGAAAAGACTTAATTGCCAACGCGATTATCGATCTTTTCGGACAGGTCACAATTATCGAACGAAATGACGCGCCTGTTCGCAAGGCCGAAGGATTGGAGTCGCGCACGGCCGTTTTGCGCGGAGAAGCAGCACCGCAAGTCGAGATCGAAATCGAAGGCGTAAAGTTCAAACTCGATCTTTTGCATGGGCAAAAGACCGGTTTTTATCTCGATCAAAAACACAACTATGGAATCGTCGCCGAATTCGCGCATGGCCGGCGGGTGCTGGATTGCTTCACAAATCAGGGGGCATTTGCATTGACCTGCGCACGTGCCGGCGCAGCGGACGTGATCGGCGTGGAAGAAAATTCGGAGAACATTGCAACGGCCCAGCGAAACGCAGCGCAGAATAATTTGAAAGTGGGATGGATTAAGCAGGATGTCTTTCAATTCCTGCGCGGCGTCGAAAAAACTGAGGCGCGGTATGATTTGATTGTTCTCGATCCGCCCTCCTTTACCAAGACCAAGAGCGGATTGCGTGACGCGCTCCGCGGTTATCGCGAATTGCACATGCGGGCGTTCAAGCTCCTATCCAAGGACGGTCTGCTGGCGACTTTTTCATGCTCGCATCACGTGAGCGATACTGCGTTTTCGCAGGCAATCTCGGATGCGCTTGTCGATGCCCGGCGCTCCGCGCGGCGTGTGCGGAGATTCGAGCAAGCGCTTGATCACCCCGTGCTGCCGACGATTCCTGAAACGGAATATCTTAAGGGATTTCTTTTCGAAATGATGCCGGGGCGATGATGCTGAAATGTTGAGCCGAAAAATTTTCCGCCGGTGCTTAGCGAAAATGTCTGGAATTCTCTATTGAGGCATTTAATGTGGCGCAACAGCGAGCCCGGACTGCGAGTCCTGATTTGTTATGGCAGAAAAAATTCGACCGGCTGAACAAATGCTCGAACTGAGCGAGGACGAAGCCCTATCTACCGAGCATCTGGATTCCCAAGTGCAGAAGGCGCAGGAGCAGCTGCTCCTGCTCAAGCGTCAGCAAGAGCAGATCGAGAAACAAAAGCGCGAACTGGAAGAGCTAAGTCGTCGTCAGGACGAATTGGAGCACGGTCGCGGAGAAATGGCCGATAAACTGACTCGTTCACTCGTTGTGCTGGAGCGCGAGGCGTACAACGCGCAAAGCCGGCTCGAGCAAATCCGAGCGGCCCGGGAAAGCTTCGGTCAGCATCTGGAATTAATTGAAGCGATAGATCCCAAAAGCTGGAACCCCTCCGATCTCCACAAGGAGCTTAGTCGGGCCTTGAGCACAGTGGATGAGGCGCGCACGGTGTACAACGAGCAACGCAGCCGCTTGCAGGCAGCGGGTGGAAACGAAGGCGATGCGGCACTGCCTGATGCCGTGACGGACGGTTACCAAAGCAACGACGGACGTTCATTTTTTCAGTGGTTCCAGATCGGCATCGCACTCACTTTACCGCTGATTATCTTTGGTGCCATTGCCCTTGCTCTTTTCATTTGGATGGCGTCCGCGAGCAAGTGATGGCGCTGTTTCGTCGTTCGCCCAGGTCCAGCCCACCGCTTCGGCGCAGGCAGGAAGAGATAGCACGGCAAGAAGCGGACCTGCGTGAG
>JBEDUS010000052.1:0-3308 GCA_040414975.1 Candidatus Udaeobacter sp. | reverse complement strand
GAGACGCTCGTGGAACCATCCCGCAAGCTCGTGATCAGGGCCTGCAAGGGGATTGGCCAGCGCGAGCGGCGCCGTGAAATTCTCGGGGAGAAAGAGTGCGTTTGTCACAACCGAAGCGTAGGAGTTTATCCCCGATACGACATGAGTCAACTAATTACGTAAATAAGTGGGGTCGTCAGTGCACCGACAGAAAAACGTCGCCAACAGCGGTCGAGCAGAGGGCCCCTAAAGCAGCTTGGAGGAACAGTCCGGAAAAAGTTCTTGCCAAAATTTTTCGGTCCGGATACATCGCTTTTACGTTCGTCGTGCGATATGTCGATGTTTGGGTAGCCTTAACCATATGAAAATCATCCCAAAGTTCTGCGCATTGCTTTTCCTCGCGGGTATTGCGTCAGCCCTAGCCGGGCCGCCGACTTTCGAGGCCCAGCCTTCGCCGACGCCAGCAGATGAAAATCACCGCAATCTTTTTGATTACGAGATGGACTACACAGGAAACAGTAGTTTCTACGACGACCACGGCAAATTTGGTAACGGCGATTCGCTATACAACGATTTTAGCTACGCGCACCGCTTCCTCGTCACCGGCAAGTGGTATTTCCGGGCAGGAGTTGAATACGAAAGGTTCGACTTCAGTGGCACCGATAATGGTCTGCCTGACCACCTTCAGACGGTTCACGCTCTATTGGCTCTGGAATACGTGGTGCACGATCATGCCGGCGCGGGCATCGAGATCGATCCAGGAGTCTATTTCCAAAATGACCCCCACGGCAACGATTTCGATATACCTTGGAAAGCCTTTTTCACTTTCCCACTCAAGAAGGATAAAATCTTCGGCGTGCTCGGTGTCGGTGGCGCGCTCAACCAGAATCCGGTAGTGGCCCCCGGCGGTGGTTTGATCTGGCTCTTCACCGATAAATTCCGCCTGGAAGGCGTTTTTCCAAAGCCGGCCTTGGTTTATAATCCCAGTGATAATTGGGAATTTCGCATCTTTGGAAATTTGTATTACGAAAGTTTCCGCACCGACGATGTCATAACTCCAGAGAAGAAGTTGCAGGTGCACAACGCTTGGGTTCAATACAGCCAAGTGAGCGCCGGAGCGCAGGTGACTTACTCCGGCTTCAAACCGTTCGAGCTCACACTCGGCGGCGGCTGCATGGTCAAGCGGGACTTTGATTTCTTTCGGGCCGAAGCAAGCGCTAAGACGAATCCTGCTCCTTTCGTCAAAGTCGAGATCGCCGCGAAATTCTAAGGGAAAATCTCGTCGAGCTTTCTCGCCACCGACTGTGGGCCGCGAACCTTTAATCGCCCAGTCATATAGGCCCACGTTCCTTTAAGTTTTCCGTTCGACATCGCGACCCAATCGTTGTCGCTGGTGATGAACGTGACCGTGGGATTCTCAATCTTCCCTTTTCCCATCTTGTAGCTTCCATCGTTCACGTCGATCCACCATTCGCCGCCGTTAGGTCCGCTCAACTCCCACTGGTAACGTGCGTGCACGCCCTTTGCCTTGTCTGCTTTGAAACTCTCACGCATCGAATCAAACACCTGTTGCGGTGTCGAGGCGTCGGCATCGTTCGATGCCGCGTTGCCGACACTAAGACTTATCGCCATAAAAATGGCTACCGTTGCTAGACACAGGCGCATAAGTTCTTTCATCATTTTATCCCTAAAAATGAGCATCGTCTCTCCGGGTCAAATCGGCTGCCTCGTCACTAATGGTCAGCCGCGCCTACCGCAACGTCTTGTCCAACGCGCCGATCTTGCGCGTCTCCGGCCACCGCAAGGCAACCCCGAACACGACCAGGATCGTCCCAATGCCTCCCGCAACGACGGAAATCACCGGGCCAAACAACGCAGCCGTCAACCCGGATTCCAGCGCGCCGAACTCGTTTGATGTGCCGATAAAAATATTGTTTACCGAGGAAACGCGTCCTCGCATTTCATCCGGAGTAACCAGTTGCACGATCGAACCACGAATGATCACGCTTACGCTATCGAACGCTCCAACAAAAGATAATAAACCGAGCGATAACCAGAAAACTCTCGATAACCCAAACAGGATGGTCGCAACTCCAAACCCAGAGACACACCAGAGTAAGTTTCGGCCAGCCTGTTTCATCGGCGGTAGATGGGCTACGGTCAGCGCCATCGCAAAGGCGCCCACCGCGGGAGCGGCGCGCATCCAGCCGAGCCCAACCGGCCCGCAGTGCAGAATCTGATCTGCGAAAATCGGCATCAGCGCCGTCGCGCCTCCCAGTAGGACCGCGAACAGATCCAAAGTGATCGTCGCCAGGATCACTTTTCTGCGAAACACAAACCTGAGTCCGGCCATGAGACTTTTCCATGTGCTCGCCTCGCTCTGGTCGCGCCTCTGTTTGCTGCGCCGAATCGGAAGAACCAGGAGGAAAAAGCAAAATGCAGACAGCGCATCGAGAAGATACACAAACGGAAACCCGACGTACGCGACCAGCAATCCGCTCAGGGCAGGGCCCACAACTGATCCGATTTGAAAAACGCTGTTGTTCCAGGTGACTGCATTCGCAAAGGCATCACGAGAAATGAGCGTAGGAAAAAACGCACTGCGCGCCGCCCAACTGAATGTTCGCGCCATCGCTCCGAGCAAAAGAAGGAGATAAATCAACGGAATCGATGCGTCATCGAAATGGAAGATGGGATGATGCCGTTCGAAGACCCCGGCGATTTCAGCCAGGATGTGATTGCTTTCACGCAACGGCGCGATCGCGGGAATGACCAGATGTTTCGAGGAAACCAAAGCCAGAAGCAGAGACGTGATGGCACTCAAGATTTGCGAAACCAAAATGATACGCTTTCGACTGAGGCGGTCCGCCAAATGACCGGCCGGTAAAGACAGCGTCACAACGGGCACGGCAATGACCAGGCCAACCAGCCCAAGTGCTGTCGCTGAATGAGTGCGCGCATAAACCTCCCATTCCACGGCTACTGCGAGCATCAAACGACCGGTGATCGACAGTAGATTGCCGGCTGTAAACAAGCTGAAATCTCCAAAGCGGAACGCCGCATAAGGATCATGCGCTCGACGTTCTGAGTCGATTGGTGGTGGAACCGCTGGGCGCTCCCCCTCAGGCGATTGATATGAGCTTGAATCGATTGGCTGCGGCATGCTCGAGCGCGTTCACTCGAACACGCGCAAGAGATTTTAAATTGAGCGGCAAGCCTCGCAACCCTATTGGCCCAAATGCGGCGGGGTGCAAACAGCCAGAAAACGACATAGTCCGCCAAACACGCCAAAGACGATAAGAAGCGAAAAGGCTGAATTTCTTACACTT
>JBEDUS010000051.1:0-3511 GCA_040414975.1 Candidatus Udaeobacter sp. | reverse complement strand
GACATTTCAGCGAAACTGAAGAGTCGTTCTACCTGAAGATCGACTTCGTAAGCCACGTCGCCCTGGTCGCTTTCGCGGAAGAGAATGGGCAGCAAAGCATCGTCGGGGGCGGACGTTACGTGGTCAGCGGGCCTGATCAGGCTGAAGTTGCCTTCACTGTGGTCGATAAGTATCAGGGACAGGGCGTTGGAACGGCGTTGCTGCGCCATTTGGTTGTTATCGCCAGACAAGCCGGGCTTCGCGAGCTGGTCGCATATGTGTTGCCCGAGAATAGGGCAATGCTGAAGCTGTTCGAAAAGAGCGGCCTGAAATTCACAGCAAAGCGGGAGGCGGGCGACGTCTATGTCAAATTAGGCCTGACTTAGTTCCGGACTGCTGCTGTCGATGGCCGATCTGGGTTCAGTTCCACCTCAACGTCATGCCGACATCGCCGGGCCGCCCGCCGGGGAAATCGACGATCTGAAAACCGATCTTGTATCCCTGCGGTTTGAGGTGTTTAGCCCAAAATTCATAGAGTTCTTTCGGCAGGCCGGTAAGTGTCTTTTCCCAGCCCGGCTCGCGTTGATTGATGGCGCGGCCGCGATCGGTGCATAACTCATTGGGAAAGCGCCCGATCTCGACTTCCGTCAGCCCGTTATTCGCCGCTCGTTTGATGATGGCGACCGCGCGCGCCAGACGCTCTTCGTCGGAGACGCCGGACGCCTTAGAAAATTTCTCGATCAATGCCTTTTTCTCGGCTTCGGCGGCCGACGACTCCCGCATCGCCGCAGAGGCCTTTTCAGCCTCTTTGACCGCGATTTGTTCCATGATTTCTTTAGCGGAGGGCAGCGCAGCGAGCGGTTCGGCAGTTTTCTGGGTCTTTACCTCGGCCATGGCTGCGCTCCTTTTCGGTTGCATCCCATAACTACCTTACTAGCGGAAAAGTTTGATCTAGCGCAAATTGCCTCGGGTTGTCGGCCCATACTTTGTCCAATCAATCCAGATGCATAGGGGGTCCAATCATGGCAGCCGACGGGGCGAATTCCAGAAAGATGAAGCGCAAGGAATATGAGAAGCAGCTGCGTAAGCTTCAGGTTGAGCTTTGCCGGCTGCAGGATTGGGTCAAGGCCGAAGGAGAAAGGATCATTCTTCTATTTGAGGGGCGTGACGCGGCTGGCAAAGGTGGGACAATCAAGGCCATCACCGAACGGGTGAGTCCGCGCGTTTTCCGCGTTGTTGCTCTGCCAGCACCAAGCGATCGCGAAAAAACTCAGATGTACCTTCAACGCTACATCGCGCACTTCCCGGCAGCCGGGGAAATCATCGTCCTTGATCGCAGCTGGTACAACCGCGCCGGTGTCGAATACGTGATGGGATTTGTCGGAAAGGATCAGCACAAACGATTTCTGGAACTTTGCCCGGAAATGGAAAAATACATCGTAGATGCCGGGATCAGACTGATCAAAATCTGGCTTGAGGTTGGTCAAAAAGAACAGGAGCGACGATTTGACGCCCGCATCAACGACCCGTTACGGCAATGGAAGCTAAGCCCGATGGATGTGGAATCCTTCCAGCGCTGGTATGATTATTCGCGAGCGCGCGACCTGATGCTCAAGACGACCGATACCAAGCACGCGCCCTGGTACATCGTGCGCACCGACGATAAACGACGCGGCAGACTCAACTGCATTTCGCACATCCTCGCGCAAATCCCGTACAAGAAGGTTTCGAAGAGCAAGATCAAGCTGCCGAAACGGTCGACCAAGGGTAAATACGACGATCAGTCGCCGCTGAAGGGTAGGAATTTCGTGGCCGAGCGCTTCTGATCGCTCGACTCCGAATAAATGACCTGCACACAGTTGTTGTGCGTATCGCTCGAGGGATTTTGCCGACGCAAGAAGGTCCGCTCGGCCGGACAGGGTCAATGCGATCCTGCAACAAGGACGCGTCTGTTCGCCACATCAGTGAACCGAGCGTGGTGCGGTGTTTGATTTAAATCAATTATCAGGGCAATATGCGGGTTATTGTGGAGTTTTAGCTTCGATCTATTTCATCCAAATCCTTTTCAACGATAAGACGGGGTGCGGCCGGCTTCGTGAGGTCGGCGAACGCGGGATGGTCTGACCAGATAGCGGAGACGGGTGGGAGCTACAGCATGGCTGATTCGATTAACCCGGTTGCAACTCATCATTTGCCGGTGTTCATCACCGCGCCTGGCGAAACCGACTGGCTTATGGTCGCAACGGCCTTATTCCTTGTCCTTGCCGTAGTGGCATTCGGCATTTTGTTTCTTCGCTTGCACACATTGCCCGAGCGCATGGCCCACAAAACACAGAAAATCCAGTTCGAGATTGTCGCGGTGTTGGGGCTTCTTGCTCTTTTCACTCACATACACGCTTTCTGGGTCGCAGGACTGCTGCTCGCCTTGATTGAGATCCCCGACGTTGGCTCGTTCCTGAGTCGCATCGCCGGTTCAGTCGAGAAAATTGCTGGTGTAAAGCGGCCCGCGGATTCGGACGGGATGCAATCGGCTGAGGCCTATGCAGATGAGCGTGTGAATCCGCCGCTCCAGCGTTCCAGCAGGACTGCAGATCCTTCGACACCTTCGCGAAGGCCGGAAAGCGTTGCGGTAAGCGCGAAAGAGGCGAGCCATGCTTGAGCTTCTTTTATGCTCGATTTTCACGATCCTTCCAGACTATCTGTACCGCCGCTTCGCCCAAGGCAAACGGTTCGGCAAGGAAATAACTTTTTACTCCGTCTGGTTCGAACTCAGATGGGGGATTACCGGATGCGTAATTCTTACGGTGTGCTTAATCACGTCGGTTTTTTACTTTCACCCGTCGACAAACAATGTCACGCTCTTCTTCCGGACGATTCCAATCGTCCCTGAAACCAATGGCCGCGTCGCCGAAACTTTTGTCGGCTTTAGTGGTCCAGTCGCTGCCGGTGCGCCCATTTTCAGACTCGACAGCTCAAAACAAGAGGCTGCCGTGGAGGCAGCGCGCCACAAGGTTGCGGAGCTCGACGCCCAAGCTGCGGTTGCTCAAGCCGATGTGGCCAAGGCTGATGGTCAGATCAAACAGGCAACCAGCGCGCGCCAACAGACCCTCGATGAGCTGGAGACTAAGCGCGAGCTTTATCGCCGCAATCCAGGAAACGTGCCATTTCGCGAAATCGAGCGGCTAGAGGTCCGTGCCGAGGGCCAATTAGGCGAAATCGCGGCCGCCACCGCAGCCAAACAAGGCGCGGAAGAACGGATCGCCACCCTTATTCCCGCCCAAAAACGGAGCGCTGAGGCCGAGTTGGACCAAGCCCAAGTTGATCTCAATAAGACTGTTATCCGGGCGGGTGTCAGCGGACGCGTTGAGCAATTCACGCTGCGCGTCGGGGATGTCGTCAATCCTCTCATGCGTCCGGCGGGTGTTTTGATCCCTGATACTGCCGGCACGCGCGGGCTGCAGGCAGGGTTCGATCAGATCGAGTCGCAGGTCATGGAGATCGGAATGGCGGCCGAAGTCACCTGCGTCTCGAA
>JBEDUS010000050.1:0-23057 GCA_040414975.1 Candidatus Udaeobacter sp. | reverse complement strand
ACTACCGTTGCTGCATTCCTGCCCTGGCGGGATTCGTAAGTCCTCAATCCATAGTCCCTGACGGAGGCCAAATTTTCCTCCAACATTGGCATTGTGCAACCCCGCCTTGCTGTGTGAAAGGCGAAGACATTGACAAGCTTTGACGCTTCTGTTTGCATCGAGCCGTGAAATGGTTCGCGACGCTTCTGGTGGTCTTTCTTTTCGCCACTGTAAACTCCTGCACAACACTCGTTAACCGGCGCGATCTTTACAGTCCTGAGCCAGGGCCGGATTCGCTGGAAGCGGCGCGCCAGTGGTATGGCGTGACAACAACGCGTACAACCCCAACAATAACTCGGAGCGAAGAAACTGTTGCGCCTGCGAGCGTAAGCCAATATTAGCTAAACTCTGCTCCTTGAGCCTGGCGTAGGCAGCAAAACACGTGCTCTTAACCGAATGGCAGGTTTGCCTTGATACGCGCGACATCCGTTTCGTCGACGCGCGCGGCTTTGCTTAAATGCCGCTTGCGCTTCGCACTTTTTACCGACAGCAAATGGCGTCGAGAAGAGCGCGCTCGCAGCACTTTTCCGCGCGCCGTAATCTTAAAGCGTTTTGCCACTGATTTACGGGTTTTACTGCGAGCGATTGGCTTGGGCATAGGGCCGATAAGATAGTAGGAGGTTAGGTTTTCACAACCGCCTTTGTTGTTCGCCCGGCTGCTTTGTTTGAATGTTCGACGTTGTGCGTGAAGCGGTTGCCAACAAGCATTTTGGAATTGAACGTTCCTGAACTTTTCGACGATGAAGGAATCGCTCAATCAAAAACCACGCGTCATAATTGTTGGCGCTGGATTTGGTGGCCTTGAGGCGGCGAAGAAGCTTGCTCGCAAGAATGTGGTGATCACAGTGATCGACCGCACAAATTATCATCTTTTTCAGCCTTTACTCTACCAGGTCGCGACCGCTGCGCTTTCACCCGCAGACATTGCGGCTCCGGTGCGGTCGGTGTTAAGCAAATCCAGGAACGTAGAGGTGATCCTCGCCGAAGTGCAGTCCGTGGACGTAGCCGCCAAGAAAGTGAAAACGGCCGATTCGGAATTCGACTACGATTACTTGATTCTCGCAACTGGCGCCCGGCACTCCTACTTCGGACATGATGATTGGGAAAAGCTGGCGCCGGGATTGAAGAGCCTTGAAGACGCAATTGAGCTGCGACGTCGGATTCTAATGGCGTTCGAATACGCCGAGAAAAGCAACGATGAAGCAGCGCGCAGGGCGGCAATGACTTTTGTCGTCATCGGTGGCGGACCGACCGGTGTAGAAATGGCGGGGGCGATTGCAGAAATCGCCCGCTACACGCTTGCGAAAGATTTTCGCCACATCGATCCGTCACGCGCACGCGTCATTCTCATTGAAGGCGGCCCGCGCTTGCTGCCTGGTTTTCCCGAGGACTTATCGCAAAGCGCTCAGAAACAGCTCGTAGGTCTCGGCGTGGATGTGCGCACAGGTGTGCTGGCAACGAATCTCAATGAGGCTGGAGTGCAACTAGGCAACGAAATCATACCCTGTCGTGTTAAAATCTGGGCAGCCGGCAACAACGCGTCGTTTGTTGGCAAAACACTCGGCGTCCCAATTGACCGGGTCGGCCGCATCGTTGTGAGCGATGACCTTACTATTTCCGGCCATCCTGAAGTTCAAGTCATCGGCGACCTGGCGAATTTTTCTTATCAGACTGGAGAACCCTTGCCTGGAGTGTCTCCGGTAGCCATCCAACAAGGGCGTCACGCCGCGCGTAACGTTCTTGCCATGATTAAAGGGGGCAAACCTCAACGCTTCCATTACTGGGACAAGGGAAGCCTTGCGACAATTGGGCGGAACAAAGCGGTCGCCAATCTGAAATTCATGCACTTAAGCGGTCTCCCCGCATGGCTGGCATGGTTGTTCGTGCACATAATTTTCCTAGTTGGTTTCCGGAACCGGCTGTTGGTTCTCTTCCAATGGGCATGGGCGTACTTTACGTTTGATAAAGGGGCACGACTAATCACCCGCAATTTTCAATCAGAGCAAAGACCGCCAGCGTAGGTGCCCTCAACGATTTCGTCTTGTCATGTCGAGCAGAGTCCAGACATCTCTTGCTGGTACCGACCAGAGATTCCTCGATTACGATTCGCTTAGCTCGGAATGACAACAAGCATGATTGGTTTGACTAGCAATCCAAAATCCCCGCACATCAGCGTGCGAAATCTTCAGCGGAAAATCCCAGTCAATATCGCTAAGCTCGAAACGTTCGCTGCGCACGCGATGGCCTGGTGTCTGCAATTACACAAGGGCAAGGACACGGAGTTGAGAAAATTGCGTAGGATTTTCGTCTGGCTTATCTCAGACCTGCGGATGGCCTCGTTACATCGAAAATTTATGGACCAAACAGGTCCAACTGATGTGCTGACGTTTCAACACGGCGAAATCTTTATCAGCGTGGAGACCGCAAAGAGGCATGCCCGCATATTCGGGACCTCGCTCGCGAGCGAGCTTCGCCTCTACATCGCACACGGGCTCTTACATTTGCACGGGTTTGACGATCGAACGCAGTTTGCCGCGCGCAAAATGGAGAGGGCGCAGAAAGAAATTCTTCGGCGCGCATTGTGGATGAGTCAATGAAGCTGCTGGAATGGATGATCCCAAAACCGGCGCCACTGATGCCAGCCACGGTACGCATAGCTTGTTTGAACTGAGAGCGCGGTATGTTAGCATTTCTGACATGAGTCGCGAGCGACGGCGGGGCATCGGATGCCGGGCGCAGAGCAAAGAAACAGAGCGAACGACTCAGGTTTTGGAAGAGACTGGCTCTGTAACGACGGCGGAGCCCACCAAGGAAACGCTTTCGGAAGAAGATCTCGACCTTCCCTGGCAAGTAGTGGTCCACAATGATCCCGTGAATTTGATGAGCTACGTCACCATGGTTTTCCAACGGGTATTTGGCTATCCGCGCGAGAAGGCAGAACGACACATGCTGGAAGTGCATCACAAGGGACGTTCCGTCTTATGGGCGGGCATGCGGGAGCCTGCCGAGCTTTATGTACAGCAGTTGCACGGTTATCTCCTGCTTGCCACGCTGGAAAAGGTCATTTGATATGGAGATTTGCCGGCGTAACGACCATATCGAGATTTCCGAGCTGGATCCATTTCTTGCTGAGCTTCTTCGGCAGATTCCAGCAAGCGCCAGCCCGGATGGTGTACCAGCTGCCGAACAGCGTCTCTTCAGTGCACCAACAAATGGAAAAGAACCGGAGCTTTGCGCGGAGTGGAAGGCTTACGTCCAACCTGAACTGCGGCGCTTGTTTCAGAGCGCTGCCGAGACTGTGGCTGCCGACTTAGAGCAACTAAACGGCAACGAAAAAAGTGTGGCGAATCGCACCCTGCGGATCCCGGCCAAACATGCCGACGCCTGGCTGAGTGCCCTGAATCAGGCCCGCCTGGTCATCGCTGCAAAAAATAACTTCACCGAAACCGAATTGAGCGACCACTTTCGCTCACCCATCGGATCGCGCCGGGATCTGAGCCTGTTCCAGATAAACTTCTACGGCTTTCTCCAGGAGTTTATTCTGCGCGAACTGGCCGCTTGAGACGAGCACGTAGCGCAACTACGCCTCTTTCCGCGCACGCACCATCGCCATGAGCCGTTCCTTGATTGCGGCTGAGGCTTTCGCGGGACGCAGACTCAGGGCAAACGCTTCGTGTAACCCATAGCACTCCCCGATGTAATCTTCGGCCTTTTTTCCAAATTTCTTCCGCGCTTTTTCGAATTCCTCCAACTCCTCCGCCTCCAACGCCCCAATAACGTAGAGCCGGGATTGGTTCTGGAATTCCTTAAAGCTCACCTCGCAACTCCTTAAGGCCGTCATAGATTTTTTTAAGTCCAAGTTCAAGTCTGGTCTTCACCGTGCCCAAGGGTGTATTCGTATTGGCGGCGATTTCGCGCTGGCTCATACCTCGGAAAAATGCCAGGTCGATAGCCTGTTGTTGGGCTGGAGGAAGCCCTTCGATCACCTTGCGAATGAGGTTACGTGTGTCACTGAGCACAATCTCCTCTTCGGTGGCATTATGTACCCACGCGTCAGGTTGTTGTTCGGTCTCATTTTGCAGACGTTCCTCCGCCCGCGCATAAGCCTGCTTTTTCCGCAACCCGTCAATCGCCCGCCGTCGGGCCAGGGTAACCATCCAACCAAGTGGTTTGCCCTTTTGGGAAGAGAAGTTTTTCGCTTGGTTCCAAATTTCCATGAAGATCTCTTGTAAGAGATCGTCAGCCTCTGCTTCGTTGTGAATCACTCTCAAAATAAGCGCTTTCAAAATGCCGTTGTATCGATCGTAAAGCTGAGAGAGCGCATCGGGGTCTTCCGCTTGGATCGCCTTCATTAATTCCAAGTCGGTCGGGGCTCCGGCTTCAAGTTGCGGGGCGACAGAGACCGGTTGCGGTCGCGATTTTAGAATGTGCGTCCCTTTCCTTGATTTCCGGCGTGTGGAAGAAATGAGTTTGGATCGTGCCATGAAACGTAAAAAGATTGCAATAAATCGATCAGCGACGTGCGCGCGAACTGGCCACTAAGTCTCTTTAAGCTGCACGGATGACTTCGTCCACCGGTTTCAGCGAGTCCGTGACAACGTGACCGCTTTTGTTCCGGAAAGAGCACTCTTGCCCCGAAAAACAATGACGAACCAAAGATTGCGTCGTGCGTCTTGTGTGTCAAAAATTAAACGCATGGCCAAAGGGGAAACTCAAACCAGCGCGGATCCGTTGTGGTACAAAGACGCAATCATCTATGAGATGCACGTCAAAACGTTTTGCGACAGTGATGGCGACGGGATGGGCGACTTTCGCGGGCTGATTGAGAAACTGGATTATCTGCAGGAACTCGGCATCACCGCCATCTGGCTCCTGCCCTTTTATCCGTCTCCGCTGCGGGACGACGGCTACGACATCGCCGATTACTTCGACGTTAATCCAAATTTCGGCACGCTGGATGACTTCCGTGCATTTCTCGATGCGGCGCATGCGCGAAATTTACGCGTCATCACGGAACTCGTTATCAATCACACTTCCGATCAAAATCCGTGGTTCCAGAAGTCACGCCGCGCCGTATCCGCTGGCGGCGCCGGCATCTCCGGCGAGAATCTTGCCTACAAAGACTTCTACGTGTGGAGTGACACCCCGGAAAGATACAAGGATTCGCGAATCATTTTCAAAGATTTTGAAACGTCGAACTGGGCATGGGACCCGGTCGGAAAAGCCTATTATTGGCATCGGTTTTATTCGCATCAGCCAGACCTGAACTTTGATAATCCGGCGGTACACGATGCCGTGGACAAAGTCTGCGATTTCTGGCTCGGTCTGGGCGTAGACGGACTTCGCCTTGACGCTGTCCCCTACCTTTACGAACGAGAAAACACCAGCTGCGAGAACTTGCCTGAGACGCATCAATACCTCCGCAAGCTACGTGCGCACATCGACGCGAAATTTCCAAATCGCATGCTCCTCTCGGAGGCAAACCAATGGCCGGAAGATGCGGCTGCGTACTTCGGTAAAGGTGACGAATCCCACATGAATTTTCACTTTCCGCTCATGCCGCGCATGTTCATGGCGCTGCAGATGGAGGACCGCTTTCCCATCATCGATATCCTGGAACAGACTCCGTCGATTCCCGAGCCGTGTCAGTGGGCAATGTTTTTGCGCAACCATGACGAGCTGACCCTGGAAATGGTTACGGACGAGGAGCGCGACTACATGTATCGAGTTTACGCTACCGATCCGCACGCTCGCATAAATCTTGGAATCCGCCGGCGTTTGGCTCCATTGCTCGCAAACAGCCGCCGCAAAATCGAGCTTCTCAATATACTGCTGTTCTCAATGCCGGGCACTCCGATCATTTACTACGGAGATGAGATCGGTATGGGCGACAATTTCTACCTCGGCGATCGCAACGGGTGCCGAACCCCAATGCAGTGGAGCCCGGATCGCAACGCTGGATTCTCAAAGGCAAACCCACAGCAGCTTTATCTGCCCGTTACAATCGACCCGGAATATCACTACGAAGCCATCAATGTAGAAAACCAGCAGAAAAATCTCTCCTCGTTGCTCTGGTGGACACGCCGAGTCATCGCCATGCGGAAAAATTTCAAGGCGTTCTCGCGCGGTTCGCTCGAATTTCTGTACCCGGACAATCCCAAGGTTCTCGCCTTCCTTCGTCGTTACGAGCAGGAGATCATTCTGGTGGTAGTAAATCTCTCGCGCTTCGCGCAATCAGTGGAACTGGACCTCTCGCGGTTCGCTGGTTACGTACCAATGGAAGTTTTTAGCCGCAATCTCTTTCGGCCAATTAGAAAATCTCGGTACGTCATCACGCTGGGGCCGCATGCGCATTACTGGTTCGCCCTGCACGCGCCCACCGACGGACGCCGCGTGCAACGAAAGAAAACAGTGCCAACGATCAGTGCACCAATGGAGCTCGAAGCGCTCCTGGCCAATAGCCAACGGGCAACCATCGAGGGCGAAATTTTGCCTCGATATCTTCAGACCTGTCGCTGGTTCGGTTCGAAAGCACGGACTTTTCGTAATTTGAGGGTCGTCGAGCAGTCTGCGATTTCGGATGAGGCCGATAGCGCCCAAGTTTGGTTCGTCGAAGTCAGCTATCTCGATGGCCCGACGGAAACCTATGCGCTTCCGGTCAAAATTGCTTCTGGAGACGCAGCGCGCTCAATTTCTCAAGCCGCGCCGCATGCGATTATTGCCCGTTTTGAAGGTGATGGAGAAAATATTCTGTTTGATGCCATCTGGGACGCGAAGTTTCGCTCGCAACTGCTCGCAGCCATCATTGGTGGCCGGAAGATGAAAGCGCGAGCCGGTGAACTCGTTGGCACAGTTGCTAAAACAATCGAGACAGATCAGCTCGTTATCTGCGATAATTCAGAGGTTCTAAGCGCAGAGCAGAGCAACTCCTCGATGCTCTTTGATAACAAATTTTTCCTTAAGGTTTATCGCAAACTTGAGGACAGTATAAACCCCGATGTTGAAATAACTCGGTTTCTCACAGAGCACACCAAGTTTCCAAATGTTCCGGCGTTTGTCGGCGCGATCGAATACGACCGGCCAAAAGCAGAACCGACTGTCGTCTGTCTTTTGCTGCGTGCTGTCGCTGGCGAAGGCAATGGCTGGACGCTCGCTCTGGACGCAGTCGGCCGGTACTACGAGCGTGTGCTGGGCCGCAAGGCCGATCTTCAAAATGAAGTCGCGCCGCCGGGGGCGCTGCTCGATGAGCTGATTGGCGGTGTTTATCCTGAAAAGACAAAATTGCTCGGACAACGGACCGGCGAGTTACATCTCGCCCTCGCTTCATATCCAGATGATCCGGCGTTCCGGCCCGAGCCATTTAACGCGATGGCACAACGTTCTGTTTATCAAAACATGCGGGCGTCACTGCGACGCGCATTCACTCTGTTAGAAAAGAAATTATGTGACCTTCCGGCGGCTTTCCGCGACGAGGCGAAGGAAGTGCTCGGTGCCGAACAAGAGATTCTCGCGCGGGAAAAGCGGTTGCTCGATCGTCGTACCAATGCCGCGAAAATTCGGATTCACGGTGATTATCATCTTGGTCAGTTGCTCTATACTGGAAAGGATTTCGTCATTCTCGATTTTGAAGGAGAACCGGCGCGCCCGCTCAGTGAACGCAAACTGAAACGTTCGGCACTCCGTGACGTTGCCGGTATGATGCGGTCGTTTCAATACGCCGCCTACAGCGCGCTCTGGCAGCCGGCCATGCGCAAAGAAGATGTGCCATTTTTGGAACGCTGGGCCGATCTCTGGTATCGTCATATGGGTAGCGTCTTTCTGCAGAGTTATTTGAAGACAACGGGCAGCGCCATCTTTCTCCCGCAAAACAGCGAAGACCTCCAAATCATGATCGAGGCCTATTTACTCGACAAAGCCGTTTACGAAATCGGTTACGAGTTGAACAATCGCCCCAGTTGGGTCGTGATCCCGGTTCGAGGCATCAAACACATTTTGAAATCCGTGTGAAAGTACCCCTTTGGAAGAATTGCCTTTAAGAAGATTGACCCAGCATTGAAACGCCGAGCTCTTGCCACAAAGTCACATTAAATACTTGCGGCGATTCAGGCTGCGCTTATAAGCACCCTCAACCACTTTATGAACCAATATCTTGACGACATCGACAGTGACATAGCGGCGAAGAACCTTCTAAAACACCCGTTCTATCTCGCGTGGACGCGCGGGGAATTAACCAAACACGCACTCGCCGATTATGCGCGGCAGTACTATCATCATGTCGCGGCGTTTCCAACATATTTATCGGCGGTGCACGCGAAATGCGATGCTCAGGCGACCCGTAAGCAATTGCTCAACAATTTGATTGATGAAGAAGCTGGCTCGCCGAATCATCCCGAGCTCTGGAAAAATTTTGCGAACCGTCTCGGGATCGATGATGCCGAGCTCGCGCAAACCGAGAAGCAACCGGAGACGAGCAAGTTGATAGGCACGTTCCGCTCAGTTTGTGGCCAGGGATCAACGGCTGAAGGTCTGGGAGCGCTCTATGCCTATGAAAGTCAGATCCCAGCGATCTGTGAATCGAAGATCGACGGACTCAAAAAGTACTACGGATTCACCGAACCCGAGTATTACGAATATTTCAGTGTCCACATCGAAGCCGACCGCGAGCATTCCGCTGCTGAGCGCGAAATTCTGAGCCGTTACCTGGACGATCGAACTTTCGAATCAGTGAGGGCCTGTGTGAACCGCGTCCTCGATGCGCTTTGGGAAATGCTCTCAGGCGTTTGCCGCCGCCACGCAATCGCGTGCTGACGCCTGTTCGTTCGAGAGCGGTAGACACGGCCGTGTGTCGCTTTGCCAGTCATTCGCGCCATATAACGCCTCGACCCGGTTTCGCCGCTATGGCGTGGTAGGCATAGCGAGGCAACTACAAGTCTAGCGCGGCCGCAGGACGAGAAACGAGCGCACCCGGTGTCGGCAAACGGAAAGCACCTGCGGTTGGCTGGCATCAATTGAGGCAGCGATCTTGTTGTAATCCGCGACTGACCTGACTGGTTGTTGGTTGATTTCCTCGATCACATCACCTTTTTGCAATTCCGCGACTCCACTGTCAGGATCGACTCCAGCAACCAGAACTCCCTGGACATTGGCGGGGAGATCTAGCTGACGTGCCACTCCCGAAGTCAACTCGCCAACCTGAATCGATGCGAGCGGACCGTTACTTGTTTCCTGATCGTTCGATTCTCCCGGCGTTTGCGACTGCGAAGGGCCTCGGTTCGGCAACGCGCTCGAAGTCTGATAATCCTGGGGCTGTTCTTTAATCTGCGTTGTCACTTGCAACGGCCTGCCGTCACGCACGATTTCCAGCTCAACGTCTTTGTCCAATTCGGTTTGTCCGACCATGCTCCTAAGCGCTCTAATATTTTGCACCTCGCGCCCATTAAACTTCCGAACGACATCGCCTGGCTGCAGTTTCGCCTGCGCAGCCGGCGATCCCGGCACGACTTGATCCACGACCACTCCTTCACTGTCGGTCGGTTTTTGCCCTGATTGCAGCGCGCGACTTACGATTCCCAAATAGCCGCGAATAACACGACCGTGTTTCAATACGCCTTCGAGCACCAAGCGAACGCTATTCGATGGAATCGCAAAGCCTATTCCTTGTGAACCTCCACTACTGGAAACGATTTGTTCATTGATACCGACGACTTCCCCTCGCAAGTTGATTAACGGTCCACCGCTGTTCCCCGGATTGATTGCCGCGTTAGTCTGCAGTAGATCGCCGCGAAAATCCGTGCTGTTGGGTTGTCCCTTCCAGCTAATGATTCCGTCTGTCACTGTCTCTTGCAGCCCAAATGGATTGCCGATGGCCAGAACAAAATCTCCAGGTTGTACCGTGTCCGAGTCAGCCAGCTTAAGCGGCTTGACACCCGGATCGTCGATTTTCAGCACCGCCAGATCCGCCTGAGAATCGGCTCCGATTAACCGGGCCTTCTTAGTGCGACCATCGCTGAGCTGCACCTCAATTTGATCAACCTGATTGCCTTCCCCGTCGGTGACTACATGAGTGTTTGTGATGATGTGGCCTTCATTTGTTACGATTACACCGGAGCCGAGGGCATTTTGTACAAGCGTCTCCTCTTGCGGAGTGCGAGACCGGCGTCGATTGCCGAAAAAGAACTGAAACGGGTCAAGCCCATACTCGCGCCGGATACCAACCCTTGTCGATGTCTTTATGGCAACAACCGAAGGAAGCACGCTTTGCACCAGTGCGCGCCGCTCCCGGTTCAAAGCCTCCAGCGATGGGACTTGCTTTGGATCTATGCCAGGATTCGATGCCAGCGTGTACTTTTCCGGCTTTCGGCCAGAAGGCAGATTCAGGCCTCCGTGCTTCAGGCGATAGTCGTACAAGAGGGAAATTCCTGCGCTGACCAGCAGGACAAAAAGCAAAAATTTCGCAAAATTTTTCATTAACTAACGTTGGAAAAGGTTTTTCCCTGTTGTTCGACAATCAAACTCCGGAAACGTTGATTCTCAGGCAATTCTAAACGCGGGTCCTCCTCCAGGATCGATACTGCGGCGACCCGGGCCCGTCGCATTAAAGGCGCGTCGGTCCGTAAGTTACCTATCCTTAGCGTCGGGAGGCCGCTCTGCGCCGTGCCAAGCAAATCGCCCGGCCCGCGCAATTCCCAATCTGCTTCGGCTACCTGAAAGCCGTCACCTGTCCTTTCCAAAACGGCCAATTTTGCGGAAGCCTCTTTCGCTTGGGCCGAAGTGAGCAGAATGCAATACGACTTATGCTCCCCTCGCCCTATTCGTCCCCGAAGCTGATGAAGTTGCGCAAGCCCGAAGCGCTCCGCATTTTCAATGAGCATCACAGTCGCATTTGAAACATCCACACCGACCTCGAGCACTGTGGTGCTGATCAACGCGTTTGTCTCGTCCCGGCGAAAACGTTCCATGATCTCCTGTTTGTCTGGCGCCGGAATTCGGCCGTGGAGCAGATCGCAGCGAAACGGATGCAAACGTTCCCGCCACAGTTCATACTCTGCGGCGGCCGCTTTCGCGTCGAGCTTTTCACTTTCATCGATCAGCGGATAGATCACATAAAGCTGCCGGCCCGCCTCCAACTGTGTTCGCAAAAAGGCAAGCACTTCGCCGAGTTTTGATTCATCACGCACAGCTGTAACGATTTTTCCCCGGTTCCGTGGCATCTCATCAATGATCGAGACGTCGAGGTCGCCGTAGACAGTCATCGTTAATGTGCGTGGAATCGGAGTGGCAGTCATCACCAGCACGTCAGGCGCCGGTTCGCGCGCGCTCAGGTGAGCCCGTTGGGCGACTCCGAATTTATGCTGCTCATCAATCACAACGAGACCGAGGTTTCCAAATGAGATGCTGTCGTACAGTAACGCGTGCGTACCGATCACGATTTGTGGCTCTTCGCGCGCCGAATCCCCCGGCACGTTGAAGAGCGGCAATGGCCCGCTTTCCTCCTGTCGGGCGGCGGTTTGCAGAGCTATCCGCACGCCCATCGGTTCGAGCCAGCGCCGCAAGACATCATAATGCTGCTCCGCCAGAATTTGCGTAGGCGCCATGAACGCGGCCTGGTAGCCGCCCTCGACAGTGAGCAGCATCGCTGCGATCGCAATAACCGTTTTTCCCGATCCCACGTCACCCTGTAGCAAACGATTCATCGGCCGACTCGCTGCCAAATCGCCGCGGATTTCGCCGATCACTTTGGACTGCGCGCTAGTTAGTTCGAACGGCAATGACTTGAGAAACCTGTCAAGGAGCGCTCCAGCCCCACAATGTCCATTGCCTTTTCTGATCAAGGCATTGGCGCGTCGCGATGCAATGAGCATCTGCATCATGAAGAATTCGGTGAGCACTAAGTGCTCGCGCGCGGCATCGCGCGCTTCCAAATTGTCGGGGAAATGGATGGCGCGAATCGCGTCGCGTCTCTCGCCATGAACAAGACTGCGCGGCGCCAATGTTTCTAATCTGGAAAGCGCCGACGAAAGGTCCTTTAGCAGTCTGTAAATCAGGCCGCGCAAGACGCGTTGCGAAAGACCTTCCGTGGCAGGGTAGATTGGCGTGATCCTGCGAAAATGGATCGAGATCTCCTCGTCATTCTCGATGACCTCGAACTCCGGGTGGTCCATGCAAATTCGCTTGCCTCGCAAGCGCGGCTTGCCAAAGACCACCATGCGTTGACCCGTCGCGATCATCTTCTGCACATAATGCAGGTTGAACCATCGGCACACCAGCGGCTCGCTCAGGGCGTTTGGGTTCGATTCTTGCAAGGTGGCTTCGAAGATTTTCTTCCAACCGCCAAAACGCCGCAGCGATGTCTTGACCACCTCGCCGCAAAGACAAATCGGAACCTCGCTCTCTTCCCGCGGAAACTTCGGAAACTCCGTCCGGTCTTCATGGCGCCGCGGAAAATGAGTAAGCAAATCTTCCACCGTCTCGATCCCCAGCCGCCGTAGCGCGAGAAGTTTCGGACGCGGGATCCAATTAAGTTCTTCGAGCGACTGCGAAATCGCAACTCCGCTTAGTAACCGCTTCGCACGCGTTGGTGACCCGCGATCCGTGATCGGTGATCGGTTGGATAACGTCGAGCTGTTCATTGTTTATTATCGCTGGGCTCCGCATGTCGGACTGCTTCGATCTGCATCGCAACCAGGGTTTCGCCCTCATACTCGTCAGCGCGAATTCGAAATGCGATGTCCCATGGCGTTGGTGGCAATTGATTTGGCGCGGCGTCAAAATAAACCGCACGACGATGGCGATTGCCCTGACGCAGACGAAAGATGAAATGCTTTTCCTTTACTACCCGCGGCGCTGCGACCGGCTCGACCGCCCGCGCCAGGAAAAGCGGCTGGGGATTTCCGTTCCCAAATGGCTGCAACATTTCGTGCCAGCGCAAAAAATCCATATCGATCTCTGTGAACGCCAGTTCATGATCCAGTCGAACGCAAGGTTGAAGAGCCTCGTCGGAAAGAAGCCTGCGCGCAGTTTCGCGAAATTCTTCAGCAAAACGGTCGAAGTTCTCCTCGTGCAGTGCAAGACCCGCCGCCATTTCGTGCCCGCCGAATTTGTCGAGTCTCTCGGCACAACAGGTCAACGCTTCGACCAGATTCAACCCTTCGATGCTCCGTCCGCTTCCTTTGCCGTTTCCGCTTTCGTCAAAGCCCACGACGATTGTGGGTCGATGATATCTTCGAACGATTCGCGATGCCACAATGCCGAGCACTCCTGGGTGCCAGCCGTGGGCGCCAACGACGATGGCTGCGTCGCGGCCCTTATCGAGCCGATGGTCTATCTTCTCTATTGCTGCATCGAAGATTTGTTTTTCCACCTCCTGGCGCTGGCGATTTTGCCGGTCCAGTTCTGCTGCCAGCAGCACTGCCTCTCCTTCATCGCGAGTGAGCAATAGGCGCAGAGATTTCTCCGCCGTACTCAAGCGCCCGGCGGCGTTCAATCGCGGGCCAAGCCGGTAACCAACGTCTTCAGGCGAAATTGGCGAACTGACCCCGGCAACCTGCATTAACTTCCTCAGCCCGACACGCGATGTCTGAGCGATCTGGATCGAGCCACGCTGCACCAAAACGCGATTTTCGCCACGAAGGGGCACGATATCCGCGACTGTGCCCAGCGCCACAAGGTCGAGATTTGATTTCAAGTCGAATTCGGGCTTTGACCGCGTTTTCAGCAATGCATGGCAAAGCTTGAACACAATCCCGACGCTGCAGAGATATTCGAAACCGGAATCTGCAATTTTCGGATTCACGATTGCCACGCAGTCGGGCAAGACAGACTTCGGCTCATGATGATCAAGTACGATCACGTCCACGCCGCGTTTCCGAAGATCGGCGATCTCCTTTACGGACGAGGTCCCACAATCAATAGCAATTAGCAGTTGGGGCCGATATTGCCCTAGACAACGCTCGACGCTTTCGGGGCTCAAGCCGTAACCCTCCTCCATACGCAGCGGCAGAAACAATTCCGGGACACCCCCGTAATCGCGCAACATATCCGAAAGCAAACTAAGTGAGGTCACACCGTCCACATCGTAATCGCCGAAAAGTACTATGCGTTCTCCTCGATCCAGGGCCACGAGAATGCGGGCAACTGCCGCTTGCATTTGGGGAAGTAAAAATGGATCGCTCAGGGAGCTGAGTCGCGGCCGTAGAAATGAGTCCACCTCTTCGGCGCAATGAAACCCTTTTCGCGAAAGCAGCCGCGCGATGCATTCCGACCCGCAAATCTGGCGCCACGAAATACCGCTCCCATTCAGTTCCTCAGGCGGCGCCAGAATCCACCGGTGTTGCACTGATCAGTTTATTCGCGGAAAAATTTCTGACAAGATGCAGCGCGGCGCGTTCGATTTAACGACACAACTGACCTGGGCAGATGCTTGATCTGGTTACAATCCACAATTATCACAATTCGAATGAAGTTAGTCCGCTGGTTAGTGCTCATCTGCGTTGCTCTGTTGTTGGTTTACATAGCATCGCCATACTATTCATTCTGGCGATTCACCGCCGCACTTCGGTCTGCTGATAGCGCGGCGCTGAGTTCGCGCATGGATTTTCCAGCTATTCGAGCGTCACTAAAGAAACAGCTTGTTGCGCGATTCGCTCAGAGAACATCGAGTCATAAGTGGTGGAATAACCTGGGTCCGACACTAATCGATACGATCGTTGATGCTTACGTTACTCCAGAAGGGATCGCCGCGCTCATATCCAATCCGGAGGTCCTGAAGAGCCTCCGACGTCCGCAAGAGTTCCGTTTTCCCAGGGGCAAAGTTGAAGACTGGTCAAAAGTAAAACACGCATTCTTTACAGGTCCGCGCACTTTTGTGGTCGATCGAGAGGGAATCAAACTTCGGTTCCGTTTTACGGGTTTAGCCTGGAAACTCTACCAACTAGATCTTGGCCTGGGTGAGGCGAAGCAATAGTCTTTCAACGAACGAAATCCGCTCGCTAAACGACACGGAACTTAGAATTCCGTTTGGGAAGCAGACCGTGCGTTACGCACAAATTCGCAAAAATTCGTAGGCCTTCTTTTTCCTTTTCCCAAAATCTGAATCGAAGATGCTCGCGATAATAGTGCGAAAGAAACTCGTGATTGAGTTGCCACTGGCCGCCGCCTTGCTCATCGATCCCGCCTATAGCGTCGCCAATCGTTAGATCGAGGCGGGCAAGGTTTTCATCGCGCAAATTGCGCAGGCGATTTGCGATTTGCTTTGGATCGGGTACTTCGGGGCGGATAAGCCAGAGCGCGTAGACAAACGGGAGATTGAAAAGTTTTTCCCATTGTTCGCCAAGGTCCCAGAAGGAAAATTCGTTAGCGTACTTTTGCCGGAAGCGGATGGCTTGATCGCCGATGAGCAGCTGTGCGTGGGTTGTCGGCAAGCTGCCGACAAGGCCAGGCTGGTAGCCGGTGCTCCCCAGACGCGGATTGAATCCGAGTTCTGCGACCAAACAACGCAGAAGATTGCCAGAAGTTTCTGATGCGGGATCGAGTTCGATCTCTTCGACGTCAGCAATCTCGCCGCGGTGCGCGACAATAACACTGTAAACCGGTCCGACCGAAGAAATGGAGACGTCGTCGACGATCCTGTAGATAGGATTACGCAGAAATTCGAAGCTGGAGACAAGCGCAACATCGAGTTTGCCGGCAGCAAGTTTATTGCAGAGTGCAGACGGGTGATCGAAATTCACGTCGCCTTCCCACCCGTGGATAAGTGGGCGGGCGTTGAGATATTTTACGCAACCGATGCGGAAGGATTTCAACGTGAAATGTGATTAGCGAGAAGTAAATGAACGCTGACCCGTTTGTGACTTCTCACCTATTGCATCTCACTTCTCACCTATGTCACGCGCAGGCGAGTTCCGCTTGCGATGAGGTTGCGTGTTTCCCGGCCGTTGAGTGCGGAGATATGTGACGATAATGGCTGTCGCGCTGCACCGGTTCTCGGCCCGCTTCCCGAATGGCATGTTCGAGAGCAGCCACCGTCTGTTGCTGCGGAGTGGTCGCGCCAGCCATATGGAAGATCTTTTCTTCTAATATTGTGCCATGCAAATCGTCCACGCCGTAGCTAAGCGATACTTGGGCGAGAGGCAGTCCCAGGCTGACCCAGTAAGCAGTAAGATGATCGATGTTATCCAGATAAATGCGACTCACAGCCAGATTGCGAAGCTGTTCGAACGCAGAGGCGCGCTTGATCTGGGCGAGAATCCCATGCGATTGCGATGGCTCGAAAGCAAAAGGAACGAAGCCTGTGAATCCGCCGGTCTCATCCTGCAATTCCCGCAGTTGGCGAAGGTGATCCACGCGCTGAGCAGGGGTTTCAATGTGCCCATAGAGCATAGTGCAAGTACTACGGCCACCCATTGAATGCCACGTGCGATGAACATCGAGCCATTCTCCGGCGGTCTCTTTCCCGCGGCAGACCTTATCACGCACGATCGGATCAAAAATTTCGGCGCCACCGCCAGTGATGGAGCCGAGACCAACCGCACGCAACGTTTCCAACGTATCTCGGATCGGCGTTCGGAAAATTCGTTGAGCCAGGTGGCGGATTTCAATCGCGGTAAAGGCCTTGATGTGGAGGTGCGGATCGAGCGCGCGTAGCTTTTGCAAAAGCTCGAGATACCATTCTTTCTTTAGCGTGGGATGTAATCCACCCACCATGTGCACTTCTGTGACTCCGAGGGGAAGAGCATCTCTCACTGCCCCGATAATTTCATCGATCGCATATTCAAAAGCGTGCGCATCGCGTTTTTTAGCCGCAAAAGCGCAGAACTGGCACGATAAGATGCAAACATTGGAGTAATTAATGTAACGGTTGTGGATGTAGGTTGCGTAATTGCCGTTCTTTCGCTCACGTACAACGTTGGCAATCATTCCAAGGGCATTAAGGTCATTTGCACGATAAAGAGCGAGAGCGTCCGCCTCTGAAAGCCGCTGGTGCGCCTCAACTTTCTCTGCAATCGGTCTGAGTTCTTTCGGAATAAGCTGGTAATTCATGCGGACGCGAGGCAAAGCCCTCGATAAACCAAGCATTGCACAGGCCGCTTCAGCCTTGCAACAAAAACCATGGCTACGAATGTGGCCCAGCGCGAATTTTGGCTAGTTGTCGTTTTTCTGGCAAGCTTTGTCTCAGACAACCGTCTAAATGAACCGATGTCTGCCAACGAGCGAGGAAACAAAGGGAGATCTGAAGAAGACGCCGATGACGTGCGCCTGATGCGCCTTATCGGTCGAGGCGATACCATTGCGCTGGAAGAACTTATCGAGAAACACCAAGCGTTGGTGGCGGGCACAGTGGCACGGATGCTGGGCAGCAATTCCGACGTGGAAGACGTCGCGCAACAGGTATTCATTCGAGTCTGGAAAAGTGCGCGCCGCTACGTGCCACGAGCCAAATTTACCACCTGGTTGTTGAAGATTACGCGTAATCTGGTTTTCAATGAGCTGCGCCGCGCGAAGCGCCACGCGAACGTACCGCTCCAAACGGAACCCGGCGCCGAAGGTCCGCCCTTTAAAGACGAGGCCAACCCGGCTCCCGACGCTTCCCTGCTCGAAGCAGAACTTCAACGAACGATCGAGGAAGCAATCCTCCAGCTTCCAGAGACGCAGCGTCTGGCGCTTGTCCTGCGCCGATACGAGCAACTTAGTTATGAGCAAATTGCCGAGGTTCTCGATCTCTCAGTGCCCGCCGTAAAAAGCGTTCTCTTCCGCGCGCGCGCAGAATTGCGCTCGCGACTGAGCAAGTATCTGGGTTAGGGTCGCAACCCCTTGCTCGCGCTCGCCTTCTCCGTAGGGAAACCTGTCAGTTTTTCCTACGAGCAAGTAAGACTAGTGCTCGATCACCCGGCCGCGGACACGCCGGATCTGGTTATGATGCGAGAGCACGTGCACACGTCCGTCGCTGCCACGAAAAAATGCGCTCAACAGCCAGCTGACGATCGAGATGATGATCGCGCCGAAAAACGCGCGCCAAAATCCGGGAACATTAAAACATGGCATGATCTCGCTAACAAATTTCAACATTAGTGCGTTAATAATCAGAATGAAAACGCCTAGCGTGACGAGAATCAGCGGCAGACTCAACAACAGAAGCACGGGACGAATAAAAGCGTTGATGATACCGAGTAGAAGCGATGCTCCCAGTAGACAACTAAGGCGGTCACCGTAATTGATTCCAACGATCGGGGATGCCACAAATACGGCAATTGTGGTCGCGATCCAGCGGAAAACAAAATGTCTCATAACCTCGAAGTTTCTAAACTTACTCTCCGATCAAATAATCGCGAGAAACCACTTGCCAACCATTCGATGAACGATAAACAAATTAGAATCATCAACGATAAACTCTGTGCCGAAAAAAAGGAAAATTGTCCAAGATAAAAATGACACGCCGCGGGAGACCAGCGGGTCCTTTAGGGTAAAAGCTGGCAAGGGCAACCGCGCTCGGCGTGAGATTACCCGTCGAAAACCGCGCGAGACCAGTCCGAGGAAAGTCGCAACCATGGCAAACGCTTCAACGCCACACCAGTCAGCAGAGATCGGCGACCCATCAGACGAAGCGATTCGTCTCCGAGCCTACTTCATCTCGGAACGCCGGCGGCGATTCGCCCTGCCGGGGAACGCGGAATCTGATTGGCTCGAAGCAAAACGGCAACTGCTCTCAGAGACCGGTCGCCGCTAAGGTCAGAGTCGGTGATCACGCGAAAGACTCTCGGGTAATGAAATGAAAAACTCTGTTGTCGATTTAGCGCAGGCCCTGCGAGACCGCCTCACAGTGATTCACGACGAGCAGAGTCGCTGTAACGAATCAAAACACATCGCGCGATTGAAAGCGATTTCAGAACGAATCGACGATTTGCAAACGCGTTTGCCCAAACCCGTGGATCCGCGGTTGGCACACTACCTTCAGCGCAAGAGCTATGACAAAGCGCTGGAGTTTCTCGATGGAATGATCACCGAGAGTACAGCTCCACGATGAGCTGCTCGTTCACGATGGGCTGTATCTCTTCCCGGGACGGGATGCGCGCAACCTTCCCGCTAAGTGCGTCGCGATCAACTGTTAACCAGTCGGGCACGGGAACAATTTGTGTAAGATCAAGGTTACGCAAGACCAATTGACGGGATTTCGGTTTATCCTTGATGGTGATCTCATCGCCGGCCTTCACATTGTAAGAGGCGATGTTCACCGTTCGTCCGTTCACCAGGACGTGTCCGTGCGAAACAAGTTGCCGCGCAGCGCTACGGGTGTTGGCAAGGCCCAGTCGATAAACAACGTTATCGAGGCGCGTCTCCAATAGCTGGAGAAGCGTTTCACCGGTCACGCCGCGTTTACGCAGTGCGCTTTGGAAAATACGGCGGAATTGGCGCTCCAAAAGCCCATACTGATAACGCAGCTTCTGTTTCTCACCGAGGGCAATCGCATAGTCGGATTGTTTGCGTCGAGCGCCTCTGGGGCCGTGCATGCCGGGTGGATAATTCTTGCGCTCCAGTGCCTTGGATGAACCAAAAATCGGCACGCCGTAACGTCGGCTCACTTTGGTTTTCGGTCCTGTGTATCTGCCCATTGGATTCGTTAATTCATTGAAATGTCAAACCGTTGAACCGACGGCGTCAGACGCGGCGCTGTTTTGGCGGCCGACAACCGTTGTGCGGCACAGGAGTCACATCGCGGATCACAGTGAGATCGAGTCCCACTGCCTGCAAGGCGCGCACCGCGGATTCGCGTCCCGCCCCGGGGCCTTTTACCAGCACTTCCACTTCTTTAAGCCCATGACCCATCGCTTGTCGGGAAGCGTCTTGGGCAACCATTTGCGCCGCGTAGGCCGTGCTTTTGCGCGACCCTTTAAAGCCAACTTTCCCAGCGCTCGACCACCCTATCACATTGCCTTTCATGTCGGTGATGGTCACGATCGTATTGTTGAAGGTCGAAAGTACATGCGCCACGCCGGAATGAACGTTCTTGCTGCCCTTAGCCTTGACGACCTTCGGCCTCTCGATCTCGTCGGCCGAAAGCGAAAGATTCTCCGAAGCCGCTCCTGCCGCCGGTTGTTCCTTTTTTTGTTTGGTTGCCTTTTTGGCAGGCTTGGCTATCGCGCCGGCCTTAGTTTGAGCCGACCCTTCCTTGGAATCCGTTGGAGCCGGGAGCGACTTCGACTCCGCGGCTTTTGGTTCTTCCGGCTTGGGATTTGTTGGATTCTCTGGATCAGCCATACTTCGAATGACTCATCTAAACTTTGCCGGCTTTCGCTTCCGGATTGCGGACCACGCCTACGGTCTTGCGCGGCCCTTTGCGTGTCCTGGCGTTTGTAGATGTGCGCTGCCCGCGCACGGGTAAGCCTTTGCGATGCCGAATGCCGCGGTAACAATTGATTGCCTGCAGACGCTTCAAGTTACTTTGCACTTCGCGACGCAAATCGCCTTCGATCTTGATCTTGTTGTTGGTGATGGCGTGAATGATTTCGTTCAACTGCTGCGGTGTAAGACTTTTCGCGCGCAAATTTGGATCGATATTAGTCTGTTCTAGAATGCGCCGGGCGGTGGGAAAGCCGATTCCGTAAATATAGGTTAGAGACGCCTCGATGCGTTTGCCCGCCGGAATTTCGACTCCTAGTAATCTTGGCATGATGTTGGTTAAGAAAAGTTACTAAGTTATAAGGTTCAATCGTAAATAAGAGTCATCCCTGCCGCTGCTTATGGCGCGGGTTCTTGCAGATAACGCGCACCACATTCTTGCGCTTCACAATCCTGCAACTGGCACAAAGCCTTTTTACTGATGGTCGTACTTTCATAATCCGCGAAATGGAAAACGCGGAGCCGGATCCGCGTTGTCATTTTTGGCGGTAGGTAATCCGCCCTTTCGACAAATCGTAGGGTGAAATCTCTAGCATAACTTTGTCTCCTGGCAAGATCCGAATGAAGTGGAGCCGCATTTTCCCGGAAATATGCGCTAGGACACGATGGCCATTGGCCAGTTGAACCCGAAACATGGTATTAGGCAGCAGTTCGACGACTGTGCCTTCTACTTCAATTGCGTCCTTGCGCGCCATGTCAGAATTTCTGGATCGTCCTTTGTGATGAGGACCGTATGCTCGAAGTGCGCCGAGGGCATTCCATCTGCCGTGCGCACCGTCCACCCATCGTCGAGCAATCTTACGTCGGAAGTACCGATGTTAATCATCGGCTCAATCGCCAGCGTCATGCCTGCCTTTAACTTGGGGCCACTGCCGCGTTTACCGTAATTGGGAATCTGCGGCTCCTCGTGCATTTTTCGTCCGACCCCGTGTCCAACAAATTCGCGTACGACTGAAAAACCAAAGCGGCGCGCTTCATCTTCAATTTCAGCGCAGATGTCGCCAATCCGCTGCCCCTGGCGGGCGACACTGATTGCACGCGCGAGTGCATTTTCTGTTACGCGCAGCAATTGGTCGGTCCGTTCATCAATGATTCCCACCGGCACGGTCGTGGCAGTATCGCCTACCCATCCATCTTGAATGATGGTGATGTCCAGCTTGGCGATATCGCCGTATTGAATGCGCCGTTGGCTGCCAATGCCGTGCACCACTTCGTCGTTCAGAGAAATGCAAATGTTCCCGGGAAAAACGCGGTGCCCGAGCCGGTACCCAAGAGGTGCACTTTTTACGTGTGCATCGCTCATAAAGTCTGCTGCCGCTTCATCGACTTCTTTAGTCGTAATTCCAGGACGGATCAATTCGCTGACCCGGTCGAGAATATCGCTCGCAGTGCGGCATGCCTGCCGCATCTTCTCAATTTCCTTTGCGTTCTTGATCGGAATCATGCTGTGATTGTGTCCTCAATCAGGCGCGCAATATCACTAAAGACCGCCTCGCGATCGCGGTTGCCATCGATCCGATGCAGTATCGACAGTTTTTTGTAAAAAGATGCCAGTGGTTCTGTCTTGGTCCGGAACTCTTGCAACCGAGTTTGCAATACGCTTAGATCATCGTCACTGCGACGCACTAACGGACCATCGCAATAGGGACATACAGCACGCTCCGCAAACTGCGCACTCGATGAGCTGGTAGTGAAACCGCATTCACCGCACTGGAGCCGACCGGCAATGCGATCGCGCACCGTTTGTTCCGAGACTTCCAGCCATATCACCAAGTCCAGAGCGGTACGCAATCGCGCCAAAATGGACATCAAGCTTTCGGCCTGCCGCAGGGTTCGGGGAAAACCATCGAACACAAATCCGTGACCGCCGTGCAGACGCAACCAGTCCTCGATTAATTCAATAATGATTTTGTCGGAGACCAGCTCGCCACTTTGGAGCACTTCGGCAGTCTTCTTTCCCAATGGCGTTCCGAGGTCTCTTTCACGGCGCAAGATCGCGCCCGGTGAAGTTACGGGAATCCCGAACTGGCGCGTAATCATCTCTGCCTGGGTTCCTTTGCCAGAACCGGGTGCGCCGAGAAGAACAAGCCTCCTTTTCACCTACCGTATAGGAATATGGCCACGCCGGCAATTACAAGGACAGCGATTCCCACGTACAACCACATTAGCGTGCCGCTCGCTACCGCTTCGCCCCGCCGGTATGCCCCGCCGTAGCCAAATGCTCTGCCCCGAATACGGCCCTTGCGCAAGAAACCGTCGTAATGCCGCTGGATAAGATGCGTCTCCACCTGGCGCATGGTATCGAGCATAACGCCCACAACGATCAATAAGCTTGTGCCCCCAAAAAATTGCGCCGTGATCATGGGCACGTTCAACCCCTGGCTCAGGAGGCTCGGCAACACTGCTATCAGCGTCAGGAAAATCGCGCCGGCAAACGTTAGTCGCGTCATTGTGAAATCAAGAAAATCGGCAGTCGGTTTTCCCGGTCGCACGCCCGGGATGTATCCACCATATTTTTTCAGGTCGTCCGCGATTTGAGTCGGCTGAAACTGCGTTGCGACCCAGAAATAACTGAAGAAGAAAATCATCGCTGCGAGGGCTACATAATGCGGCCAGCCGGTCGACAG
>JBEDUS010000049.1:0-13978 GCA_040414975.1 Candidatus Udaeobacter sp. | reverse complement strand
AAGGGACGCCGAAAGGTATCGGTGAAGTCGAAGTCACCGGCGCTGGCGGATTGCCCGCAACGGCGCGGCGTGTGTGTGCAGGTAATGACGCGGACACCAAAGAAGCCGAATTCTGCGCTGCGCAAAGTGGCGAAAGTGCGGCTGACGAACGGCCAGGAAGTGATTGCCTACATTCCGGGCGAGGGCCATAATTTACAGGAGCACTCGATCGTGCTCGTGCGCGGGGGACGCGTGAAGGATTTGCCGGGAGTCCGCTACCATATTGTGCGCGGAACGCTCGACGCGTTGGGCGTGGATGGGCGCCGGCGCGGCCGCTCCAAATATGGGGCTAAGCGTCCCAAAGCTGGCGCGGGTGGAGGCGGCGCAGCGAAGGAAACCCCAGAAAAGAAATAAGGCTGAACAGGAAAATCGACAATGTCGCGACGGAAAAGAGTTTACAAGAAGGAGGAACATGTCGATTCCCGCTATGGGAGTCCAGCGGTGGCCCGTCTCATTACCACCGTGATGAAGCGCGGCAAGAAATCGTTGGCGGAGCGGATCGTGTACACGGCGATCGATAAATCCCGCGAAGGTTCTGATTCGGTCGATCCGCTAGAAGTCGTAAATAAGGCGATCGAAAACGTCCGTCCGCGGCTGGAAGTAAAATCACGCCGAGTCGGCGGAGCCACTTATCAGGTTCCGATGGAAGTTGCGCCGGCGAGACAGATTTCTCTGGCTACCCGGTGGATCGTTCAATATGCGGACAATCGCAAAGGTATGCCCATGGCCGAAGCGCTCGCGCAGGAGATAAAAGATGCCGCCGCAGGTCAGGGAAACGCGATCAAGAAACGCGAAGACACTCATAAAATGGCGCAGGCGAACCGCGCGTTTGCGCACTTCAGATGGTAATAACTATGGCGACGGCGACAATGGAACAGAAAAAAAGCCCGGTGAAAAATCCAAATTCGCCGAATCGCAAGTTCCCGCTGGAACGAACGCGGAACATCGGCATCGCCGCGCATATCGACGCGGGCAAGACAACAATCACCGAGCGCGTGTTGTTTTACACCGGCATGATCCACAAAATGGGCGAAGTGCACGAAGGCACGACCGTCACCGACTGGATGGAGCAGGAGCGCGAGCGCGGAATAACGATCACTTCCGCCGCAACAACCTGCACTTGGGCGCAAAAAAAAGAAGAGGGCGTTTACAAAATTTTCGAAGGCATCAAGGAGCGGATCAACATTATTGATACGCCAGGACATGTCGATTTCACCGCTGAGGTGGAGCGTTCATTACGCGTCCTCGACGGGGCGATTGCCGTTTTCGATGGCGTCGCGGGAGTGCAGCCGCAGTCGGAAACAGTCTGGCGTCAGGCGACCAAATACAACGTGCCGCGCCTGGCGTTCATCAACAAGATGGACCGTGTCGGCGCTGACTTTGAAATGTCGGTGGCGAGCATCCACAAGAAACTTGGCGCAAACGCATGGCCGGTATTGCTGCCCCTGGGCAAGGAAGATCAGCTGCATGGCCAGCTCGACGTGATCAACAAGAAGGCGATTATTTACTCCGAGAACGATCAGCTCGGGTCGACGTATGAAGTTACCGATGTTCCGAAGGAGTATGTTGAGATCGTTGACAAGGCTTACAACGATCTAGTCGAGCAAGTTTCCAATATCGATGACGAGGTTGCCGAGGTTGTCATTCATGAAAAACCGGTCACACGAGAGCTGTTGAAGGCGGGGATTCGCCGGCAAACGATTGCGAACAAATTTGTCCCCGTCATCGGCGGATCGGCGCTGAAAAACATTGGCGTCCAATACTTGGTTGACGCGGTGGTCGATTACCTTCCGAGCCCGCTGGACATTCCGCCCGCAAAAGGCCAGGACCCGGATACCGGCGAGCCGATGGAAGCGCCCACCGACGATAATGGCAAGTTTTGTTCGCTGGCATTTAAGCTTTGGAGCGACCCGTTTGTCGGGAAGCTTGTTTTCTTCCGTGTCTATTCCGGCACACTGAGCAAGGGCGACACCGTTTACAATCCGCGCACCAACAAACGCGAACGCATTTCGCGATTAATTCAGATTCAGGCGGACAAGCGCGAAGACATTGAAACGTGTTACTCAGGTGACATTGCGGCCATCGTCGGCATTAAGAACATCACCACAGGCGATACATTGTGTGATGAAGATCATCCGATCCTTCTCGAACCGCCCTCTTTCCCTGATCCGGTCATTTCGATGGCGATTGAACCAAAGACGAAATTAGACCAGGAAAAAATGGCAACCGCGCTGCAGCGTCTCGCCGAAGAAGATCCGACCTTCCGCGTTTATACGCATGAAGATACTGGTCAGACCATCATTGCCGGAATGGGCGAGCTTCACCTGGAAATTATTCGCGACCGGATGTTCCGTGAATTCAAAGTGGACGCAAACGCAGGCAAGCCACAGATCGCGTACCGCGAAACGATCACCTCTAATGCGCATGGCGTTGGGAAACTGATCAAACAATCGGGCGGCCGCGGGCAGTACGGCCACGTAGAAGTCGACATACGGCCGACGGAGCGCAGCAAGGGCCTGGCGATCGAAAACAAAATCGTCGGCGGCATCATTCCGCGCGAGTACATTCCAGCGGTCAAGAAAGGCATCGAAGAAGCGGTGCTGAACGGCGTTCTGGGCGGTTATCCTGTGGTCGATCTCGAGGTGGATATCGTTTATGGGTCGTTCCACGAAGTCGATTCCAGCGAGCTCGCGTTCAAGATGGCCGCGATCTTCGCGATGAAGGACGGATTTAGACAGGGCAAACCGATTCTGCTCGAGCCGATCATGAAAGTGGAAAACATCACCCCGGATGAATTTCAGGGCGATATCTGCGGCGATTTGAGCCGGCGCCGTGGCAGCATCAACAATATCGAATCACGCAGCGGCTTGGCGATTATTCACGCCGAAGTTCCGTTGGCGGAGTTGTTTGGCTATGCGACTGCCATCCGCTCATTGTCCAAGGGCCGCTCGAGTTACTCGATGGAACCATCTCATTTCGCACCGGTGCCGGCAAACCTGGTTCCAGCCATTCTCGATCAGAAAGAGGCCAAATGAGTAATGGCCAGCGCATTCGGATTCGCCTGAAGGCATTCGACCACCGCATGCTCGATCAATCCGCTGTAGAGATCGTAGAGACTGCGAAGCGAACCGGGGCACGCGTGGCTGGTCCGATTCCGCTGCCGACGTTGATTGAGAAATTCACGGTGAATCGTTCGCCGCACGTTGATAAAAAATCGATGGAACAATTTGAAATTCGCACGCACAAACGGCTGTTGGACATCATTGAGCCGACGGCGAAAACGGTGGATGAATTAAAGAAACTGAATTTACCTGCAGGCGTTGACATTACGATTAAGATTTAAGCGGAGGCCTTTGAAACGTTTGCGATTACTCGGTCATGAGCATCGGACTTCTTGGACAAAAAATTGGTATGACCAGCGTTTACGACGCCAGAGGTCGATTGTGTCCCGTCACCGTGATCGCGGCGGGCGATAACGTTTTGCTGCGTCGTTTGACCCAGGAAAACGACGGCTATTCGGCTGTGCAAGTCGGGTTCGGCGTGCAGAAGGAATCGCGCGCGACCAAACCGGTGCTTGGCGAATTCAAAAAGGCCGGCGTAGAGCCTCAAAAATTCGTGCGTGAGTTTCGCCTTACCAGCGATCTTCCAGAGGGCGAGATCAATTTAAGCGTTACGCAATTTCAACCGGGCGACTACGTCGATGTGATTGGCCGGTCGAAGGGAAAAGGATTTCAGGGTGTGATGAAGAAGCACAACTTTCATGGGCAAGGAGCAGCGCATGGCTCGAAAACGCACCGCCGGATTGGCGCGGTCGGCAATCGTTCTACTCCGGGGCGAATTTGGAAGAACCAGGGAATGCCGGGTCACCTGGGCGATGAACGTGTGACTGTGCAGAATCTTCAGGTCATGCAGGTGCGCGAAGCTGAAAAAATTATTTTGATCAGCGGTGCTGTGCCAGGGGCGAATGGCAGCTATGTGATCGTCAGGCCGGCAATTAAGCATCCGGAGCGCGTGCTCGCGGCGCACGCCGCGCATCGCAAACACGACGAAGAAGAAGCGGCGAAGAAGCCGGCCATAACGGTGCGATAAGAAATGAGCGCAAAAGTTCTAACGAAAGCCGCTGCAAAGGAGGCCGGAATTGAAGTAATCGAGGGCGGGCGCGGCACCCAGGCTGTCCATGACACAGTCGTCGCCATTCGCGCGGCGCGTCGTTCTGGTTCGGCCAACACCAAAACGAAGGCAGAAGTGGATCTGTCTGGTGCAAAACCGTGGCGACAGAAAGGGACAGGTCGCGCGCGGGCTGGTTACAAGTCGTCGCCCATCTGGCGCGGCGGCGGTGTCGTTTTTGGGCCAAAACCGCGCGACTATTCAAAAAAGATTTCGAAATCAGTGCGGCGTCTGGCGTTCCGAAAGGCGTTGAGCGAGCGAATCAACGCGGGCGACGTTTTGACGATCGACAAGTTCGTTGTGCCCGAATTGAAGACGAAGTCGTTTGTGGGGCTGTTGAAAAAACAAACAGACGCCCGGAAAGTTTTGTTGGTCTCTGATGCGTTCGATCAAACCACTTTGAAGTCGGGGCGTAATGTCAAACCGGTAACGCTTGCCACCGCGTCCGATGTAAACACAGAGCAGTTGCTCGCTTTCGAGAAAATCCTCGTCACCCAGAAAGCGCTGGAAAGATTAGCGCAGCGGACCCGCCCGCATGGGAGCGGCGGACACAAGGAGTAATGCGATGAGCGAACCGCACGAGATCATTCAAACTGCTTCGTTGACTGAAAAATCAACGCTGATGAGCGAAAAACAGAACAAGTATGTCTTTCGGGTCAGTCCGCGCGCAAACAAGATCGAAATCAAGAACGCAATCGAACGCCTGTTTCAAAAGAAAGTGGTCGATGTGAACACTTGTAACTACGCGGGGAAGGAGAAACGCGTGCGGGGGCCAGTGGGACGACGCCCGCGTTGGAAGAAAGCCATCGTCACTTTGAAGGAAGGCGAAAAGATCGATCTGATATGATCAAATGAGAGTTTAGCTATGGCACTCAAAGAATTTCGCCCACTAACGCCGACGCTGCGGTTCAAGTCGCTGCCTGCTTTCGAAGAGATCACGAAATGGCGACCTCAGAGGCGCCTTCTTGAGCCGAAAAAAAAGACCGGCGGTCGTAACAACTATGGCCGGCTTACGTCGCGCCACATTGGCGGTGGGCACAAGCACAAGTATCGCAAGGTTGATTTTAAACGGCGCAAGCGCGGCGTCTCCGCAGAGGTTGTCGGGATCGAATACGATCCAAACCGCTCCGCGCGAATTGCTCTCATCAAATACACGGACGGCGAACTAAATTACATTCTCGCGCCGAATGGCCTGCGAGTAGGGTCGACGGTCGCGGCTGGGGAGGATGTCGGCCCGGATTTGGGAAACGCGTTGCCACTTCGCGCGATTCCGCTGGGCACTAATATTCACAACATTGAACTGAGTCCGGGCCGCGGTGGTCAGGTTGCACGGAGTGCCGGGCAACAGGCGACATTAACAAACATCGAAGGTGGTTATGCCCTGGTGAAAATGCCTTCGGGCGAAATTCGGCGCGTCCACGAAAACTGCTTCGCAACAATTGGTCAGGTGGGAAACGTCGATCACATGAATGTATCGAGCGGTAAAGCGGGGCGTACGCGCTGGCGGGGGCGCCGTCCTCACGTGCGCGGCATGGTGATGAATCCGATCGATCATCCGATGGGCGGTGGCCAGGGGAAATCAAAAGGCGGCGGCGGCCGGCATCATCCCGTTAGTCCCTGGGGGCAACTCGCAAAAGGATTCAAGACTCGCAGCAAACATAAGCCAAGTGATCGCTTTATTTTGGAAAGGAGAAGGCCGAAGAAGAAAGCGTGAGTCGGTAACCGCGGCCCTGTGGGCCGTGTCACGTCATAGAGGAGTGGCTCCCAATATTCATTTGCAATTTATGGCTAGATCGTTAAAAAAAGGACCCTTCGTCGAGTTGCATCTTCTCGAGAAGATCGACAAGATGAACAGCTCGGGCGTAAAGAAACCGATCAAAACGTGGTCGCGGCGCTCGATGGTGACGCCGGACTTTGTCGGCCACACGTTCTTGGTGCATAACGGAAAGGCGTTTAACTCCGTTTTTGTTACCGAGAATATGGTCGGTCATAAGCTCGGTGAATTTTCGCCCACGCGCGTGTTTAAGAAGCACGGTTCGCATACGGCGAAGGTCACGAAATAGTTTTAGTTACGAGTTGCTAGTTGATAGAATGAACCTGTACGTGTTGCCAAGGTGAACCTATCAACAACCAACTATCGACTACCGATTTTTTTGATAGTGGGCTGCGTTACGCTGGCGCAAGGGCTGGCGGCAGGGGGAAATAGTTCTTTGTCAGAATCCAAGACTGAAAACGCGAGAGGGGCTCGATCGCCTTCAGAGGTGACTGCGGCAGATTTGCTTCAGCAAAAGGAGGATTTGCAGAGGCAATTATCAATGGCACAGGAATCACTGAAAGTGTTGACCAGCAGCCTTGCGGAATCCAATGCAGCGGTGGAATTATTTCGGCGCAAGTATTCCGATCTGCAGTTGCAAATGGAGGCGCTGGGCCTGGCGTCCACGAACAAAGACCGGGCGAAGCTGGAGCAGCGTTTGCTGGCGGCAGTGAGTGACCTCCAGCTCGCGCAGAAGGAGCGCGATGAGTATCGCGACCAGATGCTGCGTCTGGACGAAGCCGTGCTGTGTTACGTGAAAACGTCGCAGACCGCGGATGCAAAAGCGCGGATGGACGTGGAGACTCAGCTGCGCAACATAGACAAGCTGGTCACAAAGTCCGCGAATGCGCCGGATTCGCCGGAGCCGAGTTTGATGAACGGAAGCGTGATTAGTGTGAAGGACGAATGGTCGTTTGTCGTCGGTAACTTCGGCGAAAAGCAGGGCGTGAAAATTGGCATGCCAATGAGGGTGATGCGCGACGATCGAAGGATCGCGACCCTGCGAGTCATTGATGTGCGACAAAAGATTTGCGGGGCTGTGATTCAGGAAATGGATTCAAAGAAGGACAAAATAAAAGTAGGGGACCGCCTCCAGGTGGATGCGCAACCGAATGTGAGTTTGAAATGAATTGAAGGTTAAAATGCTAAAAGAGTTACAAAGTTAAGACGGAAAGGCCCTTCCCTTGTAACCTTTTAACGTTAGCGAAGTCATGGAAGTCAGATCAATATACAAATATGCGCGGATTTCGCCATTCAAGGCGCGCGAAATCACTCGCGAGATCCAGGGTCTGCCGGTCTCGGCAGCACTCGATCTGCTTGCTTTTACACCGAAGAAAGCGGCGTTCCTCATTAACAAGACGCTGAAGAGCGCGATCGCCAATGCTGAGAACAACGCCAACCTCAAGCCCGACGGATTGGTCGTAAAAGAAGCGATTGTCGGTGAAGGCCCAACGTTCAAGCGGATCATGGCGCGTGCGCGGGGTAGCGCGAGCCGGATTTTGAAACGGACTAGCCATATTCGAATCGTGCTTACGGACGAAATTAAGGTTGAGACACGCGAGACCAGAAAAGCCAAAAAAAGAGCAGAACAACGGGTCGAGAAGAATAAAGAAACCGCTGGCGGCGATGCGACGGAAAAGCCGACGGCTAAGAAAAAGCCGCGAGCGAAAAAGGCGGCCAAGAAATCGAACAAGTAAATTTATGGGACAAAAAGTTAATCCGATTGGCTTTCGCCTGGGCGTGAATCGCGACTGGCGCTCGCGATGGTATGCCTCGCCTCAGGAGCTGCCAGAATTTTTGCACTCCGACCTGGAGATTCGGAATTATGTGAAGAAGAAGCTGCAATACGCCGCTGTCTCGAAAATTGTGATCGAGCGGGCGTGGAACAGCATCCGGGTAACCATTTTCACTGCGCGTCCGGGAATCGTGATCGGACGCAAGGGCGCCGAAATCGAAAAAATGACAGAGGAGATTTCGAAGATGGCGCAGGGCAAACAAGTCAAGATCGACATTCAGGAGATCAAGACTCCGGAGCTCGATGCGCAACTGGTGGCAGAGAATGTGGCATTGCAGATTGAACGGCGGATAGCTTATCGCCGCGCGATGAAAAAAGCCGTGCAGACGGCGATGGATTTTGGCGCGGAAGGAATTCGCCTCCGTTGTTCGGGCCGGCTCAACGGCGCCGAGATTTCGCGCTCGGAATGGTATCGGGAAGGCAAAGTTCCGCTGCACACACTGCGAACGCCAGTCGATTACGGGTTTGCGGAAGCCAATACCGTTTACGGCAAGATCGGAGTCAAGTGTTGGATCTGTAAGAAGGAGGAGCCAGCGGCCCAACCTGCTTCTACGCCGCCACCGCCGCCGGCCCCTGCACCCGAGCCAGTTCAAGTCTAAGGGAGAAAATCTATGCCGTTAATGCCCAAACGCGTGAAGTATCGAAAGTCCCAGCGGGGAAGTCGTAAGGGAACCGCTTCGCGCAATCTCAAGATCGATTTTGGCGAGTTCGGATTGCAAACGCTCGAACGGGCATGGATTACAAACACGCAGTTGGAAGCCGCGCGTGTCGCGCTCACCCGTAACATGAAGCGCAAAGGTAAACTGTGGATCCGTGTTTTCCCGGACAAATCCGTAACTTCCCGTCCACCCGAAACGCGCATGGGCAAAGGTAAAGGTCAGCCCGAGTACTGGGTCGCCACGGTGCGGCCTGGCAATATTTTGTTTGAGCTGGACGGCGTGCCGGAATCGGTAGCGCGGGAGTCTTTGCGCCTGGCGGCGGACAAGTTGCCGGTACGCACGAAGTTTCTCACGCGCCACCATGTGAGGGCCGCTTAATTGCCATGAAAATGAAGGAAATCACCGAGCTCAGCAGTGACGAGTTGCTGACAAAAAGACGCGATTTACGCCAGGAAAGGCTCCATCTGCGATTGCAGCAGCAGAGCGGTCAGTTAGAGCAGCCAAGTAGATTGCGCTTGCTGCGACGTGATATTGCCCGGATTGAAACAGAGTTATCGCACCGCGAGAAACAGACAAAGTAATATGCCCGAACAACAGCAACCGTCTCCTCCCGCGCCCTCACAGCACGGGCTCGTTACCCGCGGATCGCGTAAGACGCGCACCGGCGAAGTTGTTTCCAGTAGTATGGACAAAACTATTGTCGTGCGGACGGTGACGCGTGTGCCGCACCCGAAGTTTGGCAAGATTGTCAAACAGATGAAGAAATTTTATGCGCACGACGAAGAGAACCGGGCAAAAACTGGTGACAGGGTCCGCATCATGGAGACGCGGCCGCTGAGCAAACTGAAACGGTGGCGTCTCGTGGAAGTCATCCAAAAGTAACTATCGATTTTATGGTACAAATTCGATCCAGATTGGATGTCGCGGACAACAGCGGTGCGCGCATGGCCACGATGATTGGTGTGATTGGTAAAGCTACGCGTTACGCCGGGATCGGTGATGTGATTACGGCCAACGTCAAGGAAGCAAGCGCAACGGGAACAGTGAAGAAAGGCGAAGTGGTGCGCGCAGTGCTCGTTCGGACCAAACAACCGATTCGGCGTGAGGATGGTTCGCTGCTGCGCTTCGATAACAACGCGATCGTGATTATCGATAAGGATTTGAATCCCCGCGGCACGCGAATTTTTGGGCCGGTAGCCCGGGAGTTGCGTGAGCGGAATTTCATAAAAATTGTCTCGCTTGCCCCGGAGGTCTTATGAATCGCATGAAGTGTCACGTTAAAAAGGGCGATCAGGTTGAAGTCATCTCCGGAAATTTCCGCGGCTCTTCAGGCCGAATTCTGGCGGTGTTTCCCGGAAAACAACGTGTCTTGGTTGAAGGTGTGCGGATCATCAAGAAACACCTGCGAAAGTCCCAGGATAATCCAAGTGGGAAAATCGCCGAACGCGAGGGCCCAATTCATATTTCCAACGTGAAACTGATCGAGCGTGAAAAAAAGGCCGAGAAAAAAACAGCATCGAAACCGAAGAAAGAAAAGGAAGAGAAGAAAGCAGCCTAAACAATTAGAGATCTCGGCGTGGCTCGACATGACAAACTGAAAATGGAAAACGAATTTCATCGCCATTACAAAGAGCGCGTTATGCCGGCGCTGCGGAAGGTGCACGGTTACAAAAACGTTCATCAGGTTCCAAGGATCGAAAAAGTGGTCATTAACACTTCCATCGGCTCGCAGTCTGATGTGAAGCAGGCGCTGGAAGAAGCGAAAGCAGAGCTAGCACTGATTACCGGCCAGCGCCCGGTGGAAGCACTAGCCAAGAAAAGCATTTCCAACTTCAAATTGCGTAAAGGCCAGGCCATCGGCGCGAAAGTTACCTTGCGCGGAGAACGAATGTATGAATTCCTCGAACGCTTCATCAAAGCCGCACTGCCACGGATCCGTGACTTTCGCGGCGTGTCTCCGCGCTCTTTTGATAACCACGGCAACTACACCGTGGGAATTTCCGATCAATCAATTTTCCCCGAAGTGGAACTGGATAAAATCAAGCGCAACATCGGATTTGATGTTACAATCGTCACTACGGCGCGGACGAACGAGGAAGCCAAATCGCTATTAAGCGAAATGGGAATGCCGTTTAGCGACCGGGCAAAGAAGCCCGCCGCGCAAGCTGCCTGATTTTTCATGAGTACTGTTACTGATCCAATTGCTGATTTTCTGGCGCGTGTTCGCAATGGCACGCGTGCGCAAAAGCCAGAAGTGCTGGTTCCGTACTCGAAAATCAAGGCCGACATCGCGCGCATCCTGAAGGACGAAGGTTACATTTCCGATTACTCGGTTGATACGAGCGCTACGCATCCACGCATCAAGATCACGAATAAGATCGTGAATCGCTCGAGTGCCATAGCGGGGCTTCGCCGCGTGAGCCGCCCAGGCTTGCGACGTTATGTTGGCGCCGATGAAATCCCTCGAGTTCTGGGTGGCATGGGTCTGGCGATTCTTTCTACATCGCGCGGCGTTTTGTCGGGACGCGAAGCCCGAAAGCAAAAGGTGGGCGGCGAATTACTGGCCTACGTTTGGTGACCATTTAATGATTTAACGAATCACGAACTCATGTCACGAATTGGAAACAAAGCGGTCGAGATCCCTGATAAAGTCAAAGTGAACGTTGACGAGCAGGGAGCGGTCTCGGTGGAGGGGCCCAAGGGGAAACTGCAGTGGAAACTTCCACGGCAGATCCGGGCCAGCGTGCAGGATAACCGAGTGTCCCTGGCGCGCGAGGCAGAATCACGCAGCGTGAAAGCGCTGCATGGGCTCTCGCGTAGTCTGGTTCACAACATGGTGCAGGGTGTCAGCGAAGGTTTCACCAAGCAACTCGAGATCGAAGGAGTTGGGTTCAAGGCTGCCGTCCAGGGATCCAAACTTAACTTGAGTCTCGGTTTCTCGCATCCAGTGCCGTTTTCGATTCCGAAGGACATCAAAATCACGGTTACCGAAAACACGAAGATTACGGTCCAGGGCGTAGACAAAAAATTGGTTGGCCAGGTGGCTGCGGACATTCGCCGCTTTTATCCTCCCGAACCGTACAAGGGCAAAGGCGTTCGCTACGCGGGCGAGCAGATTCGTCGCAAAGTGGGCAAGACTGTTCAATAATTATGGCGACGATTCGTAAGGCAGCGCGGCAGCGTGTTCATCAAAGAATCAGGAAAAAAGTGGCAGGCACAGCGCAACGGCCGCGACTGTCAGTTCATTTCTCGGGCAAACACGTTTACGCTCAGGTGATCGACGATAGTTCCGGACGGACGCTTGCCGCTGCATCGACGGCGGAGCGTTCATTAGTGGGTAAAGACAAAGCTGCCGCGAACAAAGCTGCAGCAGAACAAATCGGCAAAGCAATCGCGGAGCGTTCGCTGGCCAAGAAACTCGAGCGAGTGGTTTTTGATCGCGGCGGGTTCCTGTATCATGGGAAAGTGAAGGCATTAGCAGAAGCGGCGCGCGCAGGTGGCTTAAAATTTTAATTCATGGCTCAAACAACTTCAGCAGGCAGACGACCGGACACGCGTAGACCGGATAAGGCCCCCGCAGCAAAGGGCGATACGACTGAGAAAGTCGTGTTTATCAATCGCTGTGCCAAGGTCGTGAAAGGTGGACGCCGTTTCAGCTTCAGTGCATTGATTGTCGCTGGAGATCATGATGGAAGAGTTGGGTGCGGATTTGGCAAGGCTAATGAAGTATCAGAAGCAATTCGAAAGGCTTCCGAGGCAGCTCGTAAATCCATGGAGAAAGTTTCATTGAACGAGAACACAATCCCCCACGAAGTAATCGGCGAATATGATGGAGCGCGGGTGTTGTTGCGTCCTGCATCACCGGGCACCGGAGTTATTGCTGGCGGAGGAGTGCGGGCCGTCGCTGAAGCGGCTGGCATCCGCGACGTACTGGCGAAGTCGCTTGGATCGAGCAATCATGCCAACGTCGTGAAGGCGACCATCGCGGCGTTGCGATCACTTCGCCGGCGGGACGAAATTTTTAAAGTGCGCGGAATTCACTTCAGCGATGGAAAAGGTGAGCAACATGATGCGTCTTCATAATCTGCAACCGCGGCCCGGCTCGCGACATCGCGTCAAACGCCTTGGTTGCGGTGAGAGTTCAGGCCACGGGAAGACCAGCGGGAAGGGTAATAAGGGGCAAAAGGCGCGTTCGGGCGGCAGTATTCGGCTGGGGTTCGAAGGCGGGCAGATGCCGTTGATTCGACGATTGCCAAAGCGAGGGTTTAATAACGCCGCCTTTCATAGACGCTATGCGATCATCAATCTGGATGATCTCAATGCGTTTCAGGCGGGAACGGCTGTTAACGAAGAGCTACTGCGCGAGTCCAAGCTCGTCCGCGGTCACTTCGTAGGAATTAAAATTCTTGGTGACGGCGAATTAAAGCATGGGTTGAAGGTGGAAGCCGATAAGGTCAGCGCGGCAGCCCGGGAAAAGATCGAAAAGGCTGGAGGCACGATTACGCTGCGCGAGGCAGCAGGGCGTCTTCCGGTTGCTGGGACACGTGAAGCCTCATCGGAGGAACGAGTTGGCGAAGCTGCATCAAAGGTGGCAGGAAAGAAAAAATCCTCCAGGAAGACCGCGGCCAAGCGAAAAAAGAAAGCATCGCGGGAGAGTTAGCTTCCCGGCGTATGATGTTTCACATTTAGCGGATGGTCTCGGCGTTTCTCAACACGGTCAAGATACCGGAATTACGCCGGCGCATTTTGTATACCCTGGCGGTGATCGTCATTGTGCGCTTAGGGGCGGCGATCACAACTCCCGGAGTCAACCAGGCGGTTTTACAGGAGTGGTTTCGCACGTCCCTGAGCCAACGCACTGGAGGCGGTTTGGCAGCGCTGTTCAATTTGTTCAGTGGTGGCGCGCTGGAAAATTGTGCGGTCTTTTCCTTGGGCATCATGCCTTACATCAGCGCATCCATCATGATGCAGTTGCTGACTGCAGTAATCCCACAGCTTGGCAGGCTGGCGCGCGAAGATGGCGGCCGGCAAAAGATCATGCAGTTGACGCGCTATACGACAGTAGGGCTCTGCATTTTCCAGGGGTATTTGCTGGCGCTGTCGTTCCAGCACCCCGAATCGTATCACACCATGCTGCCGGGGATTACCGATACCATCAGGAACCTTGGGATTCCGCTGGTGGATGATCTCGGTTGGAAGTTTCGAATCGTGACTGTGGTTTCCCTAACGACTGGGACGCTTCTATTGATGTGGCTGGGTGACCAAATCACCGAGCGCGGCATTGGAAACGGTATATCGCTGATCATTACCGTTGGCATTGTTGCGCGCCTGCCCGCTGCGCTGGCACAGGCGTGGAAGACCTTTGTGCCCTCCGCGCAGACAGGATCCAGCCAAGTGAATCCAATGGTTCTTGTGTTGCTGGTATTGTTTTTGATCATCGTCATCGCCGCAGTGATCACGATTACGCAGGGCGTGCGTAAAATCACCGTGCAGTATGCAACGCGC
>JBEDUS010000048.1:0-12905 GCA_040414975.1 Candidatus Udaeobacter sp. | reverse complement strand
ATCTTCCAATCTTTGTACCTGGCTGGGAGGATTCGACCTTGGGAAATATTTATGCCGCGCGCTGCATAACGGGCACGATCAGCGATGTGCACACCGTTCGCTCCGGCATTGAATACATGATCGCACTAGCAGAGTGGTATCGCTCCGCATCACACAATTCGTCGATTGGCTTCTTCCAGATCGGCGGCGGAATTGCGGGCGATTTCCCCATTTGTGTTGTGCCCATGCTCAATCAAGACGTCGCAACCACACTTGTGCCCGAGTGGGGCTACTTTTGTCAGATCAGCGATTCCACCACCAGTTTCGGATCGTACTCCGGCGCGGTGCCCAACGAGAAAATTACCTGGGGCAAACTGAACATCGATACGCCGAAGTTTATCATCGAATCCGACGCCACAATCGTAGCACCGCTCATCTTTGCCAAAGTTCTCGGCTGGTAGTCGCTAATCGATCCGGAAGCAGTCGCTACAGCACCATCGCGGCGGCTAACAAATTACTCCGTTCACCCTGGTGAAATACAGCGCCAGTCGACGCGGTCTTCTTGTTTTACCGCCATCGGCCTGCAATCCAGACCCAGCCGCCGGGGCGGCGGACCCAGTGGCCTGCGACCCAAATTGCCGCCGGTCTTGGACGGACTAGCCAAGTCCCCGGTACCCAGACGTAAGCGGCTCCCGTCCATCGCCAATAGCCGCTAGTCCAAACGTATCCCGGCCCAGGTGCCACCATCCGGGTTTCAATCCGAACCGGCGGCGGGGCTCTGGTCACGACCACCTCGCGAGCTGGTCCGCTCGTTGTCACTTCCTGTGTAGTCGTACTGGTTGTCACCGTCGTTGGTTCCTCCGCGCAGCCAATCAATGCCAATGGCACTAACATCAACAGGTAAGGGCTACTCTTCATTTAGACCTCCCTTACGGATTCGTTTTGTGCCAAACAGTTGGCTTTGTAGAAAGCCCAGGCTTTTGCCTGCGATCAATAGCGGAAGACCAATTTTGATTCGATGATAGGCGATGCTTTACGTGGTCGCCACGCCGATCGGAAATTTGGGCGACATCACATTGCGCGCGCTGGACGCACTCAAATCGGTTGATCTGGTCGCGGCCGAGGACACGCGGCATTCGGGGATATTGATGAAGCATTTAGGAATCAAAAAACCGTTCATCAGTTATCACGAACACAACGAAGCAAAGCGCACCGAGGAACTCGTGGAACGACTCGCGCGGGGCGAAAACATCGCACTAATCACGGACGCTGGAACGCCAGGACTATCCGATCCGGGATTGCGCCTTGTCCGCGAATGCATCAAACGGGAGCTTTCGTTTACGATCATCCCTGGGCCATCATCGATCCTGACCGCTATTATCGGGTCCGGATTTGCGACCGAGAAATTTTCCTTCCGCGGATTTCTTCCAGTCAAAAGTGGACAACGCGCGCGCGAATTGCGAGCGGCGGCTGATTGTGCCGAAACAGTAATCTTTTTCGAGTCGCCGTATCGATTAAATAAGACACTCGCTGCCTGCGTCGAAGTGATGCCAGATCGGCAGCTTTGCATTGCGCGAGAACTGACAAAAAAATTCGAAGAATTTCGGCGCGGTACTGCGGGTGCACTTCTTGTGCATTACCAGGCCCATCCGCCAAAAGGCGAGATTGTGCTCGTGATTTCCGGGCCGTAATCGTCGCGTTGGCTGGTTTGAAATAGGCCGCGAAATCGGCGACCCAGCGTAGAGCGGTAGCTCTGCTCTCGCGAATAAACGCGGCATATCGGCCGTCAAATCTCCCACGCAAATCAGCGCAGATACTTTTGAGACCATGCGACGCGAGGTTGCCTTTATCGAAAATTCCGCACACTCTTGCAGTCCCTCTGTAACTCGCCGTCTCCATGACACTTTCCAATCGCGCAGCTCGCCCTTTGGCAAAAGCTTTCACGAACAAAGGGGCCGCCCACAGCGATTATGATGTAATGACCCGCTTGCTTTGGTTACTCAGACCTTTGTTCGCGGGACTCATCATTACCCTGCTGCAACTTGCGGTGGCGATGGGCCTGCTTGCGCCGGAAGGCTCCTTTTCCGAGCGCTACGCCACGCTGATCCAGCACGATAGTTATTGGTTTATGAACATCGTAGATCGCGGATACCAGACCATTGTCCCTCCCATCGATCACAAGGTCATGGAAGTATCGAATGTCGCATTTTTTCCGGCTTATCCTGCGATTGCGGCTGCGTTTCGCTATGGACTTCACATTAGTACCCGCACAGCTCTGTTGATCACTGCCCAGCTCTCCGCCTGGGGATTCTGGAGTTATCTCTTCCTTTTTTGCAGGCGCTGGAATGTTTCGCCTGCGCTCCAAATTTACGGCGCACTATTAATCGCCTCCCATCCAGCGGCGTTTTTTCTGATAGCCGGCTACTCAGAATCGCTGTTTTTGATGGCGCTGCTCGGTTTCATTTATTGGAGCACTGCGGAAGGCCGTTCCGCAAAAGTCTGGGCCGCCATACACGGCGTTGTCATGTCGGCAACACGGATTGTCGGAATCGTATGCGCGGCATTTCCGCTCGTGCGCTCGGTTTTTCAAACAGGATGGCGCGGTTTGCTTGAATCGAGGCCGTGGTTTCGCAAAGAGAAGCCGGCGATCGCTATGACGCTGGTGGCAAGTTTCGGGGCCCTAGGATTCTTTGCTTATTCTCAACTGCGTTGGGGCCACTGGGATATTTATATGCTTACACAGGCAGCCGGCTGGGGAATCGTTCCCGATTATTTGGCGGTGTTCAAGCCCTCTAGTTATCGATGGTTCGTTCCGGCACTGAACGATCCGACAGAGGCTAGTCAAGTATCGATGACGTTGGGCGCCCTGCTTTTTGTAGGTATTGCCGTCTGCGAACTGTCGATTCGACAGCCGACTGGCCTGCCCATTCGCGCGGGCATCTATTTCTGCGCATTTGTGATCTATTATCTCTCCGTCAGCGGAGTGGCTTGCGTCGATATGGAAAGCATGCTGCGCTACGAGTTTTGCGCGTATGCGCTGATCGTGCTGGCGTTCTTGAATTTTCTGAGTCAATTTCGCACGCCGCCGGTGCTCGTTAGGGCATTCGGGACCGCGGCAGTGGCGCTGCTGAGTGCCGCTGGGCTATGCGTCCAGGGGTGGTACGTCTGGAATTTCACGCGGGGCAACTGGGTTGCGTAGAAGAAGATGAAAACAAGAGTCGTCATTATCGGGGCGGGACCGGCTGGTTTAACAGCCGGCTATCTCCTCTCCAAAGAGGAAGTCGATGTCGCTGTCCTCGAAGCCGATCCTGTTTACGTCGGGGGCATTTCCCGGACGGTGACTTACAAGGGTTTTCACTTCGACATTGGCGGGCACCGTTTCTTTTCCAAATCCAAGGTAGTCGAAGATCTGTGGACCGAGATCTTGCCTGGCGACATGCTTGTAAGGCCCCGGTCATCCCGGATTTTTTACGACGGCAAGTTTTTCTCATATCCGCTGAAACCGGTCGAAGCACTGCTCAAACTTGGGGTCATCAGGTCGGCACTCTGCGTCCTTTCGTGGATGAAAGCGCGCCTGCTTCCCGTGCGAAACCCTCGCAATTTCGAAGAGTGGGTAAGCAATCAATTTGGCAGGCGGCTCTTCAACACGTTCTTCAAAAGCTACACCGAAAAAGTTTGGGGCATGAGCTGCAAGGAGATTTCCGCCGACTGGGCGGCGCAGCGGATCAAGGGACTTTCGCTTGGCAGCGCCATCAAGAATTCGCTGATTCCGCAACGCTATAATGGAGACCGCACAAAGGTAATTAAAACGCTGATCAATTCCTTTCGCTATCCGCGAAAAGGTCCCGGCATGATGTGGGAAGCGTGCGCGAAAAAGATGAAGGCGCTGGGCGGCAGGCTTGAGATGAGCTGCAGAGTGACCCGTTGTGCTTACGATAAGATGTCGGGCAGTTGGACAGTCGAGTACAAGAATCAACAGGCTAAATCTCAGACAATCGAAGCCGATCACATCATTTCATCAGCCCCAATGCGAGAGCTGGTTTGCGGATTGTCGCCGAGCGTGAGCGAGCGAACGAAGCATGCCGCCGCGAGTCTTAAGTATCGTGATTTCCTGACAGTGATGTTGATCCTAAGGGATCGACACATGTTCGACGATAACTGGATCTACATCCACGATCCAAGCGTCAAGGTTGGTCGTGTTCAAAACTTCCGTTCCTGGTCACCGGAGATGGTGCCCGTGGCAGACAAAGTTTGTTACGGGCTCGAATATTTTTGCTTCGAGCACGACGGCCTCTGGGATTCGAGCGATCATGATTTAGTTGAACTGGCGAAGTGCGAGCTGGTTAGAATCGGACTGGCGAGGAAGGGGGACTTTGTTGATGGCTGCGTTGTCCGCCAGAAAAAGGCTTATCCCGTTTACGACGACGATTACGCGCGCCACGTCGCCACGATCCGGCAGGAACTGGACAAGCGTTATCCGAACCTGCACCTCGTCGGTCGAAACGGCATGCATAAATACAACAATCAAGACCACGCCATGATGACGGCGATGTTATGCGTCGAAAACATTCTCGCTGACACCAGGCTTTATGACCTCTGGCAGGTCAACAGCGACGCCGAATACCACGAAGCTGGTCCCGCGACAACGGAACAGACAACCGGCTCAGGACTGCGACTGGTTCCCACGCGCGTCGTCGCTGCTCCAGAGCTCGCTCCAGAAGGATAATTCAACCGCAATTTAGGTGCGGCTTTCGAGCGAGATCGATTCCAAGCTCCTACGCAGAGCCCCTTCCATTCTGGGAAATTCTTCCCGCGTGGAGTTGAAATTGAACATGAGCATTCCGCCCCTAAACGGAGTCACGAGCATGATGTTGTGGATGTCCGTGTCGACTGCTCGCGACATCATCTCCAAGTAAATCCATTTCCGGTGCTGGTGATCGATGATCTTTCTTTCTTTCCATCCAGTCCTGGAATAATCCGCTCGAAGAGTTGTTCGAAAGAGGCTTTTGCTTCCACAAGCTTGTCAGGAGGTAGCGAGTCGGGTTTGACGTCATACGCGATTGTTGTCGTGCGCCGCTCATCGCCGACCACGAAGGCTGGTGCGCGCCCGGATGGATATTTGGACAGAATTTCCTGTTGCGTCAGCTGAGTAAATCCTTCGGGAGCGTCGAAGCTTACTCCGGCATCGGGAATCGAAAATCGCGCTGCACTGGCCGTTAGCGTCACGGTGAGACCGGAAACGATCGAGAGTAACAGTACCTTCATGCCCCTGCCAAATTCCTTGTTTATTCCGAGAATTCCTCAACCGGCGGACACGAACAAAAAAGATTTCTGTCGCCGTACACGTTGTCGATTCTGGCGACGGCCGGCCAGAATTTGTGTTCGCGAGTCCATGGCGCGGGAAAAGCTGCTTGTTCGCGCGTGTACGGACGATCCCAACTTTCGGAAGCGATTTGGCAAGCAGTGTGCGGCGCTTTCTTCAACGTGTTGTTTTCCCGATCCATTATTCCCTTGGCGACGCCTTCTATCTCTGCGTGAATGGAAATCATGGCATCGCAAAAACGGTCGAGCTCGTGTTTGGGCTCGCTCTCGGTCGGCTCAATCATCATCGTTCCGGTGACCGGCCAGGAAACTGTCGGTGCGTGAAATCCGTAGTCCATTAGTCGTTTCGCGACATCTTCCACCTCGATGCCTACGCTCTTCCACTGGCGAAGATCCACGATGCACTCATGGGCAACGAGTCCGCGTTTGCCTTTGAAAAGCACAGGAAAATAAGGATCGAGCCGTTTGGCAATGTAATTGGCGTTTAGGATGGCGACCTCGCTCGCTCGTTTCAATCCCTGCGCGCCCATCATGCGGATGTACATCCACGTAATCGTCAAGATGCTAGCGCTGCCATATGGCGCGGCCGAAACGTTGCCGCCTTTGCCTCCACCGTGGCGGTACTCGGAGCCTTTCCCACTCGGCGAACGCTTCCCGCGTTCTCCGTCGCCGAACAAGATTCGACCAGTCGCGGGATCGAGAATGAATTCTCGCGGGAGGTACGGCGCAAGATGCTTGGCAACACCAATCGGCCCGACACCGGGTCCGCCGCCGCCGTGCGGAATGCAAAACGTTTTGTGCAAGTTCAGATGACAAACGTCGGCCCCGTAATCGCCGGGGCGGCAAAGGCCTACTTGTGCGTTCATATTGGCGCCATCCATGTAAACCTGGCCGCCGTGCGCGTGCACGATGTCACAAATTTCGCGAATCGTAGGTTCAAAGACGCCATGTGTTGAGGGATAGGTCACCATCAGCGCGGCGAGATCGCGCGCGTGCTGGTCTGCCTTGGCGCGCAGATCCGCAAGGTCGATATCTCCATCCTTCAGACAGGCAATCGAAACAACTTTAAACCCGGCCATGGTTGCACTAGCCGGGTTCGTGCCATGGGCGGACGTCGGAATAAGACATACGTCGCGATGCGATTCACCGAGCGACGCGTGATAGCCGCGGATCGCCAGCAAGCCAGCGTATTCGCCCTGCGATCCGGCATTGGGCTGCAATGAAATAGCGTCGAAACCAGTGATTTCGGCGAGCCAGCTTTCGAGCTGTTCGCAAATCTCTGCATAACCGGCGGTTTGTTCGGTGGGCGCGAACGGATGGAGCTTCGAGATTTCGGGCCACGAAATCGGAAACATTTCCGCTGTCGCATTCAATTTCATCGTGCACGAACCGAGCGGAATCATGGAGGTAGTTAGCGAAAGATCTCGTGATTCGAGTTTTTTGAGATAACGCACCATTTCAGTCTCGGTGCGGTGCGTGTTGAAGACCGGGTGGGTGAGAAATTCGGAAGTTCGGATTGCGCATTGCGGAATGCGGATTGGCGGCTCGCCCACCTTATCATCGGCCAAATCGCCGACGGCTGTGTCCAGAAAGATCGACATCAACAGCTCGATGTCGCGTGGAGTTGTCGTTTCGTCTACCGAAATGCCGACTAAGTGCGGGCCCAGCTCGCGTAAGTTGCAAGCCGCTTTTTGTGCGCGTTCTAAAATGAGTGCGCTCGATTCTACTTCGACGCGGACGGTGTCGAAGAAATTTTCGTGCGTGATTTTCAGACCTAGCGCGCGCAGACTACCTGCCAGTTGACTCGTTACGCGGTGAATTCGCTCGGCGATTGCGCGCAACCCGTGTGGGCCGTGATAAACTGCATACATCGAGGCGATGACGGCCAGAAGAACCTGCGAGGTGCAGATGTTACTGGTCGCTTTATCACGACGGATGTGTTGTTCGCGCGTTTGCAGCGCCAGTCGATACGCGGGCTGGCCTTCAGCATCATGTGAAACGCCAACCAACCGGCCAGGCATGTGACGCTTGTATTGATCGCGCGTGGCGAAATATGCCGCGTGCGGGCCTCCGAATCCGAGCGGAACGCCAAAGCGTTGTGTATTACCGACTGCGACATCGGCGCCAAATTCTCCAGGCGGCTTCAATAGCGTGAGAGCCAGGATATCGGCCGCGACTACGACAAGGGCACTGGCATCGTGAGCCTGTTTAATGAAATCGGTGTAATCGTAGATCGCTCCGTCGGTAGCGGGATATTGTACAAGCGCGCCGATAACAGTTCTGTCGAATTTGAAACGTGAGTAATCGCCAATCTCGATCGTGATACCGAGCGGTTTCGCACGAGTTTGCACGACAGCAATCGTTTGGGGGTGACAATTGTCGGCCACAAAAAAAGTTTTGCGATTTGAGGCGACTGCATGACAAAGCGCCATCGCTTCGGCGCCGGCGGTGGCTTCGTCTAAGAGCGAAGCATTGGCGATTTCAAGCGCCGTCAGGTCGGTGATCATTGTTTGAAAGTTGAGCAGCGCCTCGAGCCGGCCTTGCGCGAGCTCCGCCTGGTACGGTGTGTAAGCAGTGTACCAACCTGGGCTTTCGAGAATGTCTCGCTGAATGACCGGCGGCGTAACGCAATCAGAATACCCGGCGCCGATGAACGATCGCGCGACCTTGTTCCTCCTGGAAATCGCGCGGAGCTCGGACAGCGCGTCCATCTCCGATTTCGCTTCGGGCAAGTTCAAATCTCGGTCCAGCCGGATACTTCTCGGAACAGCGGCTTCTACAAGCGAATCCAGATTTTCGAAGCCGACATCGCGCAGCATCGTACGCACTTCATCTTCGCTCGGGCCGATGTGGCGGCGCGCGAATAAATTCGGGTCGATCTTTTCCTCGCGTATTTGCATTGAGGGAGACTACGGAGCGCGAAGCGTGCTTCAAGTTGTAGCCACGGCGCTGTATCGCCGTGTTGGGAAGTGGCAGCAACGTTGGGAAGCGCCTCGGCACAGCGAGGCGGCTACAACGAGATCCGGGTATGTTGTTGCCGCGCGGCGCCTTGTTGTCGTGTTGCCACGCACGAGCGGAGTGGTTACAGCTCGTTCTCGTCGTGAATTTCGACACCGCGGCTTTTCAACACTGCGCGCAGCTGAGCCAGATGTTGATGGTTGCGGGTTTCGACCGTGCAAAGAACGTTCACTGCAGAGACGTCTGGGCTGGCGAAAGCGCGGTCGTGCACGACTTGCTTAACACTTGCGCCAATCGAAGCAATTTGGGCTGCCAAATCTGCCAGTCCGCCGGGTCAATCACTAATCACCGCCGTGAATCGGCCCAGTCGTCCGTCCGCGACCAGTCCGCGTTCGATTACGCGGCTTAGAACATTGGGATCGATGTTCCCACCGCAAAGCAACAGCACCACCCGCCTGCCTGTGAGTTCTTGTAACTTTCCGGACATGCACGCCGCCAGGGGGTGTGGCCGCGGCTCCTTCGACGACGCTCTTTTCTAGCTCAACCAGACGAAGAATTGCCAGAGCGATCTCTTCCTCGATCACGGTGACGGTCAGATCGACGAGCGGTCGCGCTATCTGAAACGCATTTGTGCCGACCTGCGGAATGGCAAGCCCGTCTGCAAGCGTCGGATGCATCTTGATTTTTGCCGGCTTCCCTGCTTCAAGCGCAGCTGAAAAGCTCGCGACGTTCTCCGCTTCAACAGTGATAATCTTCACTCGTGGCCGCAAGGTTTTCACGGCCAGGGCAACGCCAGCGAGCAAACCGGCTCCGCCCACAGGAACGATTACCGCCTCAAGATCGGGAATTTGTTCGACGACTTCGAGGCCCATGGTTCCCTGTCCAGAAATGATGGCGGGATCGTCATAACCGTCGATATAGGCCAGGCCGTTTTCTGTCGCCAACTCATGTGCACGTGCTTTGGCCTCGCCGAAACCATCGCCATGCAAAATGACGGTTGCACCGAGCTGTTGGCACGTGCTGACCTTGATAAGCGGCGCGAATTTTGGCATGACCACCGTTGCAAGGTATGCCGAGTAACCCGCCCTGATAAGCGAGCGCTTGAGCATGATTGCCCGCAGAAAGCAGCGATGACCCCGCGTTTCTGCTGATCGCGCGACAGTTGTGCAAGCGCATTGCGTGCGCCGCGTTCCTTGAAACTTCCAGTTCGCTGCAAGTTGTCTAGCTTGCAGAAAATTTTCATGCCCGTGATTTCGCTCAGCGGAATCGAGGGCGGACAAGGTGAATAGTAAACCGCGTCCGCGATGCGTTTGCGGGCTGCTTCGATGTCCTGAAAGGTGACCAAGCTTTTAACTCTCGAGCGCTGCCTGCGCCGCTGCCAATCGGGCAATCGGAATCCGGAACGGGCTGCAACTGACGTAATCTAAGCCCAACCGATGACAAAACTTCACGCTCGCAGGTTCACCGCCGTGTTCGCCGCAAATTCCCAGCTTGATGTTTGGCCGCGTCTTGCGTCCGAGGTCACGCGTGATCTCCATCAGGTGGCCGACGCCTTTCTGATCGATCGACGCAAACGGATTTGAGTCGACGATGTCGAGCTCGGCGTAGGCAGGCAGAAAGCTCCCGGAATCGTCCCGACTCATTCCGAGCGTTGTTTGGGTGAGATCGTTTGTGCCAAAACTGAAAAACTCGGCATCGCGGGCGATTTGATCTGCGAGCAGCGCCGCGCGCGGGATTTCGATCATCGTTCCGACGAGATAATTGAATTTCGTTCCTTTTTCCTTAGCCACCTCGTCGGCAACGCGGCGAACGATGTCGATTTGAAGCTTAAGCTCACGCGGGAATCCGACGAGCGGTATCATGATTTCGGGACGAACTTTAATTCCTTTGGCCTGCACTTCGGCAGCGGCTTCAAAAATCGCGCGCGCCTGCATTTCGGAAATTTCCGGATAAACGATGCCGAGCCGGCAGCCTCGGTGCCCAAGCATCGGATTGAACTCATGCAGCTCGTGCACGCGACGCGCGATTTGTTCAACCGCCACACCGAGCTTGTTCGCGAGTTCGTTTTGCTGAGTATGATCGTTCGGCAAAAATTCGTGAAGCGGTGGATCGAGAAAACGAATCGTGGCCGGTAAACCTTTTAACGCTGTGAAGATGCCAATGAAATCGTTGCGCTGATAAGGAAGCAGTTTGGCCAGGGCGCGTGCCCGCTCGTCCTTACTGCCAGCAAGAATCATTTCCCGCATCGCGTCAATTCGATCACCTTCAAAAAACATGTGCTCCGTGCGACAGAGCCCAATGCCTTCGGCACCAAACGCGACTGCATTTGCGACTTGCTCGGGCGTGTCCGCATTTGTGCGCACGCCGAGTCTGCGAAATTCATCCGTCCACTTCATCAATTTTGCGTACTCCTGATAAGTAACGCTCTTTTTTGGGTCCATGGAGCGATCGATCAGGACTTGGACGATTTCCGACGGGGCAGTCGCGACTTCGCCTGCAAACACTTCTCCCGCGGTTCCATCGATGGAGATGTAATCGCCCCGATTTACGGTCGTGCCATTGGCGCTGAGTGTGCGGGTTTGATAATCGATTTGAATCCCAGTCGCGCCGCAGACACACACCTTTCCCATTTGTCGCGCAACCAGGGCCGCATGCGAAGAAACACCGCCGCGTGACGTCAGGATGCCTTCGGCAGCAATCATGCCGCGCAGGTCTTCGGGTGAAGTTTCGATGCGGGCGAGGACGACCTTCTCACCCTTCTCCGAGCGAATAACGGCTTCCTCCGCGTTAAAAACCACACGGCCACAAGCCGCGCCCGGGCCGGCGGCCAGGCCGGTTCCGATCTTTTTCGCTTGTTTCGCTGATTGGCGGTCGAAAACCGGCGCCAAAAGATGAGCGAGCGAATCGGCTGGGATGCGACGCACCGCATCCTTCTTTGTGATTAATTTCTCACCGACCATACCAACGGCGATACGAACTGCAGCGTGGCCGGTCCGTTTGCCATTGCGAGTCTGCAGAATGTAGAGGCGATTTTCCTCTACTGTGAACTCGAGGTCCTGCATGTCCTTGAAGTGATGCTCAAGGATCGCACGGACTTTCATCAGCCTTTTGTGAGCCGCTGGCATTTCTTTTGCCAAATCGGCGATTGGGTGAGGCGTGCGGACACCAGCGACCACATCTTCGCCCTGGGCGTTGATCAAATACTCGCCGTAGAAAACTTTTTCACCAGTGGCCGGGTCCCGTGTAAATGCAACCCCGGTTGCGCTCGTTTCTCCCATGTTTCCGAACACCATCGTCTGTACGTTCACGGCCGTTCCCCAGTCGTGCGGGATACCGTATTTCCTCCGGTAGACAATCGCGCGATCGTTCATCCACGATCCAAAAACCGCTCCGATTGCGCCCCAAAGCTGCGCTCGGGGGCCTTGTGGGAAAGATTTTCCGGTACGCTCTTTGATTAATGCCTTAAACCGCTCCACGAGCTCCTTGAGATCGGAGACCGTCAATCTCACATCAGGAAAATCATGTTTGCCGTAGCGTTCGTCTTTCAGATGTTCGATGACAGTTTCGAACGGTTCATGGTCTTCGCCCGGCCGTTTCTGAACTCCCATAACCACGTCGCCGTACATCTGGAGGAAGCGCCGGTACGAATCCCATGCGAATCGGGGGTTGTTCGTTCTTTTCGCGACAATTTCGACGACTTCATCATTCATTCCGAGGTTTAGGATTGTATCCATCATCCCGGGCATGGAATCTCGCGCACCCGAGCGCACGGAAACGAGCAAAGGCCGTTCCTTGTCCCCGAATTTCTTGCCGACCGATTTTTCGACTCGTGCTAGGGCCGCCGCGACCTCCGCCTCTAGTTCTCGCGGATAAGACCGGTTATGACCGTAAAAGTGAGTGCATACATCGGTCGTAATGGTAAATCCTGGGGGCACCGGCAACCCGATCCGCGTCATTTCGTGGAGATTCGCGCCTTTGCCACCCAACAACGCTTTCATCCCGCCCGATCCATCGGCGTGGCCGTCGCCGAAGTAGTAGACGTACTTCGACTTTTTTGTCTTTTTCCGCGCCGCTCGGGCGCGCCCCCGCGATGTCCGCAGCGTTTTCGTGCGCCGAGTTGACTTTCGAACCGTGGATTTGCGTCTTGTGGCCATATCTAAGGATATGAAAAGATCGTCAAGGAACGAACGCGGCAAAGTAGTTTCGGGTGTCGCGCTCTGTCAACGACACACCGAATGACGGACAGTAAAAGCAAGTATTATGAGGGGCAGGCGATCGAGAAGCCGCGCTGCGGTGTGCGGTCGTCGCAACGCGACGGCGCTACTTCGCAGGGTTAAGCTGGCGCGCCATCGTTGTTCGTCAGAACTTCGGCAATTGTCGCCGTAAAATCATCGACGCCGGTGCTCGGCACGATGATGCTATTGCGGCGGCCGTGAGCTTCTTCGGTAATGCGCAAGAATTTCCCGCGCTCATTCTCTCTGAGCTCTACGTAGAAATGCTTGCGCTCTATCTGCAGTTCTCTCGCCTCGATAATGTTATCCATTTTCTCCTGAGGTCGCCGACTCTACCGCATCGGTTTTGGGGAATGGAAGCAAAATCCGCAGGTTTTGTGCAAATTCTTTGTTTCGCTTTGGAGGGGCTGTGCC
>JBEDUS010000047.1:0-6949 GCA_040414975.1 Candidatus Udaeobacter sp. | reverse complement strand
TTTTTACCGGTCTTTTCTTTTTCGTTTTCGGATCTACCGGAAGTGGAGCGAGCCGGTATTCGTTAAGCGTCCAACCACGCTCAAGCGCACGGCTGCGTAATGCAATATTGTGTTCCTTGTTTCCGGTGAAATAAGCGAGGGCGAAAGGATATTCCGTCGTGCTCACGACCCGCAGGTCGCACTGCACCCCTGATCGCAGTCGCACGCTCGATTTAGTTGGCCCTTGCGCGATAATCGATTCCACGAGCGGATGGGAAATGAAGAATTTTGTAATGCTCTCGGGTTCCTTTGTCGTAACCAAAAGATCCAGATCGTGCACGATTTCTTTTCTCCGCCGATAACTTCCAGCCAGATCGACCTGTAGAGCGCTGCGATGTGCCGCCAGATCAGATCGCAATGTTTCCGCTTCACCGGCGATCTGACCAAATTGAAATGAACCGGCATGCGCGGCGCGTTTTGCAATGATGTCACAAAGCTTTTGCTGGGTTGTTTCACCAAAACCAGACAGTTCAGCGACACGTCCATTCTCGCATGCTTTCCGTAGCTGCTCGACGGAACTGATCTGCAGTTTGTCGTAGAGAGCCTTGATTTTCTTGGCGCCAAGGCCGGGCAGTGAGAACAATTCGAAAATTCCGGGTGGGAATTCCGCGCTCAACTCTTCCAGATATTTCAGCGATCCAGAGGCGGCGAGTTCCTTGACCTTCAGTGCGATGCTCTTACCGATTCCTGGAATTTTCGAAAGCGCTTCCTCATCCTGAAAATTGGCGACATTCCCACCAAATGTTTCGATCGCCCGCGCGGCATTCGTGTAAGCCCGGATTTTGAAGGGGTTTTCATTCTTCAATTCCAGCAGCGTCGCGATTTGCTCCAGCACGCCAGCAATTTCCTCTTTCGTCATTAACAAAACGGTTACCCTGAATCGCGGCGCCGTCGATACCGCTCTTGCCTACCGCTGCCTGTCCCCTTCTAAGCGCCAGACTGGACCCGCCGGCGTTGAAATTTTTGGTCGAGAGGCGCGCTAAACCAAACAGGCGATTGATGCGGCAAAGCGAAAAACAGGGCCACAATCAAATCTGGTCAGGCGCGCCGTGAGTGGTCACATTTGCCCTCGTTGCTGGTAAAATTGGTAACGCTCGATAATTGAGTCGACGTATTTACGCGTTGCCGGGAAGTCGATGTTCTGCATGAACTGTTTTGCCGGGATATCCGTGATGCTGCTTCCGCCGCTCCAGCGCTCCACACGACTGGCGCCTGCGTTGTATTCGGCAAGCGCAAAGGGGATGGGATCTGACTGCGTTGCCCAGCGTTCAAAGGCGCGATGCAAATACCATGTGCCAGCCTCCAGATTGGTTTTGGGATCAAAAAGTTGGTCCACGTGGAAATCGATGATCTTGTTTTCACGCGCCCATTCGTTCGCTGCTTTTTCGCTTACTTGCATGAGTCCCCGCTCGCCGCGGGTTCCGTATTTTCTGGGATCGAAGCGGCTCTCACGCCACACGACCGCTTTCACGAGCATCGGATCGAGGTGGTGTTCGGCCGCGGCAGTGCGAATCAACCGATCGTACTGATGAAACCGCGCGGGACTCATCCATTCATAGAACGTGTAGAGCGGATCGCCTGATCGGACAGCAAGATAAGCAAAACCCGCGGCCAGCGCCAGCATTGCGCAGAGGAGCAGTTTGAACAGGAATCCTATCACGTTTGCATCAAATCTCGTGCTCCTACTCGTCCGAGCAATTAAATTAACGCGGGCTCATCCATGATAAAACCCAGTTACGTCCGCGTCATCATCGATCGCGCCATTCACCGCGAACTCGATTATGCCGTGCCCGAGGGCCTGATAGATCGGGTCGGAGTGGGTTCCCGCGTGCGCGTACCGTTTCGAGACAAATCCGCTCTTGCGACGGTTGTTGCTGTCACAGAACAGAGCGAGGCGAAAGGCATTCGGCTTATTGAAGCACTCATAGGCGAAGGACCGATCTTGAGCGAACAATTGCTCGAACTCGCAAGATGGATTGGCGCCTATTATTGCTGCCCAATCGAAACCGTGATGCGCAGCTTGTTGCCGCAGGTGATCCGGCGCGCGGAAATCGGATGGAAAAAGCAATTGTTCGTCCAGCCCGCGCGCAGGATCGACGACGAAGAAGTTGAGAAGTTGCGAAAACGCGCGCCACGGCAGGCTGAACTTCTCGAGGCAATCTCGCGCCTCGAAACCCCGACCCGTGCCTCGCAACTTCTGCGGCAAACCTCTCTTGATAATCAGACGCTTCGTGCCTTGGTAAAACGCGGCCTCGTTGAGTTGCGCGAGGAAGCGGTGGTTCGCGACCCACATGCCGATGAGCAATTCATCGCGACCTCGAATCTCATTCTGAACGAGGAGCAATCGCGAGCACTAAATGAAATCATGCACGCGCTGGACTCGCCCGAACATGCGCGTCCAATTTTGCTTCACGGCGTAACCGGCTCAGGCAAGACCGAAATTTATCTCCAAGCAATCCGAGCTGCTCTGGACCGCGAACGCACCGCGATCGTTCTCGTACCTGAAATCTCGCTGACTCCGCAGACAGTGGAGCGATTCAAAGGCCGGTTCGCCGACATGCAGGACGCAGTGGCGGTTCTGCACAGCCATTTATCCGAAGGCGAACGGCACGATGAATGGTACAAAATCCATTCCGGCCGCGCGCATATCGTGATTGGCGCGCGGAGCGCCATCTTTGCACCGCTGAAAAATCTCGGACTCATTGTTGTTGATGAAGAACACGAGACGACATACAAACAGGAAGAGGCTCCGCGATATCACGCGCGTGACGTTGCCGTCGTGCGCGCGAAGATTGAGAAATGCGTAGCGGTCCTGGGAAGCGCCACGCCGTCGCTCGAAAGCTATCACAACGCCGCAGTTGGAAAATATCGGCTGATTACACTGACCCAGCGGATAGACGAAAAGCAGATGCCACTGATGCGCATTGTCGATCTTCGCCAGGAGCGGCGGAAGGAAAAGGCGGCAACGATCCTGTCAGAGAAATTGCGAGGTGCAATTGCCGATCGTCTGGAAAAACGCGAGCAGACCATTTTGTTCCTGAATCGGCGCGGTTTTTCAACTTCGCTCCTGTGCAGTAATTGTGGCGAAGCGCGCAACTGTCCGAATTGCAGCGTCGCGCTCACCTTTCATCGGCATCCTGCTGTTGCGGGACGGTTGAGTTGTCATTTGTGTGGACACACGGCCGCGGTACCAAGGAAATGCCCGGCCTGCGGACAAGATGCACTGATTTACGCGGGATTCGGCACGGAGAAGGTCGAATCAACCGTGTCGCAAATTTTTCCAAAAGCTGTCGTGCGCCGCATGGATGCAGACTCGATGACGCGTAAGGAAGCGTATCGCGAAACGTTGAGAAATTTTCGCACAGGCAAAATCGACATCCTCGTGGGCACACAAATGATTGCGAAGGGTCTCCATTTTCCGAACGTCACCCTCGTTGGAATCATTAATGCCGATCTCGCTCTACATATGCCGGATTTTCGTGCAGGCGAGCGCACGTTTCAGCTTCTCACGCAGGTTGCCGGGCGCGCCGGACGTGGAGAAACGCCGGGTGAAGTTTTTGTACAAACTTATACGCCGTTTAGTCCTTCGATTCAGTTCGCGCGTCATCACGATTTCGCGGGCTATTTCCAACAGGAACTGGAATTTCGCGAGCGCTGCGATTTCCCGCCACTCCGGCACGCGATCCTGATCACGGTCCGTTCTGCACATGAGGCGCGCGCAAGATTGTCAGCCGAAACATTACAACGCCGTTTGAAAGAAGCGTTGCCAAAAGAATTCATCCTGGGCGATGCAACGCCTGCGCCTTTGGAAAAACTCCAAGGCCAATTTCGCTTCCATATCCTGATCCGCGGCGCAGCCATCATGCGCCTGAGCCGGCTTGTCCGTGAAACCCTCGATAAATTGCCATTTCCCGAAGACGTCACAGTGACAGTCGACGTCGATCCCTATCAGTTACTGTAACCGTTCCCTATACTCTCAAGAGAGTTTAACCATCGAAGCAAATCGTTATGGTCCCGCTTCAGGCGGTGATTTTCAGGAACCCCACCAAAAAAGCACTTGCACGTGATCTTCCAAATTCCCAGAATCCCGTCCCTCCATTGCTATGAAAAAACTGTTCGTCCCATTTCTTTTTCTGGCAACGTTGGCGCCAATCCTACAATCACAACAAAGTAGCGGCACGCTTGCCGGCTTTCTCGTCAAGCAAGGTCTTGGGAGTGCGAAGCTGGAGCGACGGGTCGGCAATCATCTGTTTGTGCCGGTTTTCATCAACAATCATCGGGCGGCACTGATGATCGACACGGGATCGCCCAACACTGTCATCGACGCGAACAGTGTGAATACATTCGGTCTCACCGTGGAAAAGACCGACTCGAATGTCGGGGGTTTGTTCGGTCGAAGCTGGGAACGCTTTGGCGCAAGCAAGGTAAAAAGCATCGCGATGGGCAATTGCACAGTCACAAATGTGCCGGTGGCTATCGCGGATTTTTCCACTTTCAACAGAGACACCAGCGGTCCCGCTACGGGGTCGCATATTGCCGATTCGAAGGCGCTGGCACATATCAATGGTCTCCTCGGCACCAACGAGATGGTGAAGTTCGGGATGATTATCGATTGCACTCGGCAGATGCTTTACGTGAATCCCAACGGACGGAGTCCCGGGGTGAGCCAGGGTTTGGCAAGCTTCCTGGGTGGTCGCGGATTTGCACGGATCCCGATGCGACTAAATGCAAATCATCACTTCGACGTTGAAGGCGCACTCAAAGGACATTCTACCCGGTTTCTCGTAGACACTGGGTCGGCAAACACGCTCATCGACACGCAGGTTGCGGTGAAATCTGGAGCGGGTGTGACTGCTCTTGCAGGCTATGGCGCAGACGGAGCCGGCGGATTGGTTGAGGGAATGAATCGTACTGGCGTCAAGGAGTTGGCGATCGGCAACTTCAAACTCACAAACGCCGAAGTCGTAGTGGCCCATGTATCCAAGAACATCTTGCTTTCGAACTCGGGAGCAGAATCGAATGCCGGCGTTCTTGGCGAGGAATATCTCTCGTCGAATTTCGCTGTCATCGACGTCGGCGGCATGGCGCTTTACCTGCGGCATCCCGATTCTCGCTGATTACAGCTGTCATGTTGAGCGCAGTGAAACATTTCTGGATGAGTTCGAACCTTATCGTCGCTGTTTCGTTAACGGTTCTGCTGGTCGCGGGCTGTAATAAGAACTCCAGTTCCACTGTTCGGAACTCAAACAAGGTTCGCGTCGGTTACATCGGTATAACCTGCGAAGCCCCGATCTACGCAGCTTATGAGAAAGGTTTCTTCAAGGAAGAGGGACTCGAGCCTGAACTTGTGAAGTGCGTCTGGTCCACGTATAAAGATGCATTAGCCCTTGGCAGCTTCGATATCACACATCATCTCGTTATGATGTTCCTCAAGCCCGTCGAACAGGGCTTGGATGTACGATTCCTGGCCGGAATCCACCGCGGTTGTCTGCGGGTTCAAGCGGGCCTGAAAACAAATATTCAAACGATCGAGGATTTAAAAGGAAAGCGAATTGGCGTGCCAGGAATGGGCTCAGCCCCGTTCGTTTTCGCAAATCGCGTGTTCGGGGTACACGGAATCGATGCCGGAAAAGATGTTACTTGGAAAGTTTATCCCGCCGGCGAACTAGGTCTGGCAATCGACAAAGGCGAAATCGATGCAGTTGCAGATTCGGAACCAATCGGAAGCCTGTTGATAGCGGAGGGGAAGGTAAGAAACGTCGCCGACCAAATAATGGATGAGCCTTACAAAGACGAGTATTGCTGCGAGGTGATTGCGAACGGCAAATGGGTGGACGCCAATCCCGATACCGCAGCCAGGGCGACACGTGCTCTTTTGAAAGGCGCCAAATGGGTTGAGACTAACCCGAAGGCGGCAGCAATCCTCGCAGTTGAGAAGAAATATCTGGCCTCAACGCCCGAATTGAACACGGCCGCCTTAGCGCGTTTGCGCTACATACCAAGTGTGCAACTCGCCGAGGAGTCGCTGCACACCGCTGCTCGGGAAATGAAAGTCGCCAAGATGCTTTCGCCAGAGACTGACACCGAAGCGCTCGCCAAACGCGCTTTCATGCATCTCCCCGGCGTGACGGACGAGTGGGTCAAGAACCTGGAGGTAGAAAAAATTGCCGGCGCGCAGGTCTCCCCCGCTGACGATATTCGTCTAATCGCGTCGTTGATCCAAAGAGACAGCGGAGGTTCGTGTTGCCAAAGAAAAATGTTTGATCAGCCGGACCAGGATGCCCCGAATCTGGCCGACCCGGACGCGCCGTGCCTTCAAAAAAATACGGTAGCTGCTGACAAGTGAGCATATGTGGTTAGCGCCAAAGGCGCAGGGGGCACCGTGCCCAGGATAGCTTGACAAAGCGCCTTTGGCGCTAACTGGATACAAGTGTGAGTCAGGCTGCGCCGCGAACTCAGCTAACAATCATGCGAACACCATTGGAGAATAATGGTGCGAATCGGCTCAATAACCGATCGAGATTGCCTTGGCCGATGCAGTTGGCTGTTCCGGTCGCAGCTTTAGTTACTTTTGGAATTCATTTGTTGCTTTCCCAAAATGCGCCGCCGCTCGAGACACATTCTTACATGCTCTTGTTTTGGGAAATTCTGGCCGTCTCAATTATCCTCTCAATCGCGCAATGTTTCTGGACAGCGTTGCGTCGATGGATGCGGCACATGTGGCCGATCTTTACGGCTGCAATCTTGTTAGTCGGTGTTTGGGACGTGATTACGTCGGGCTTCCGCCTCCTTCCGTTGCCGTACTTTCCTGGACCCGCAGCGGTTTTACGCAGTTTGATTAGCGATCGCGCGCTTTTGCTCGATAGCACCTGGCACTCGCTCGTTTTGCTCTTGAGTGGGTACACGCTGG
>JBEDUS010000046.1:0-3563 GCA_040414975.1 Candidatus Udaeobacter sp. | reverse complement strand
CCCACCGCTGCTGGCCTGCGAGAACGAAAAAAAAGAGCGCAATAACAAGCCCGAAGCCGATCAATGCTTTCGCCCATATAGGCCAGGGCAACTGACTTTGCGTATGGAGGTCGCGCAGCGTCCTTGTGAGTAAGTCCGCTCGCGCTGCAGCAATGCCGCTGACTATCGCCAACGCCGTCAATAGCGCCGTCGCTTTCCTGATCGCTGCGGCGAGCACATCGAGCGATTTAAGTATCATCCGATCAGTCTCGCGGCTGCCGCTCACCGGTGGGTGGTTCGTCGTCTTGTCCGATGCGCAGATGATGTCATCCCGCCTTGCCCCCGCAGCATAGTACAATGCGACCGCCTCCGAAACCGTCAGTTCGAGTTTAATCTTCCGGTCACGGCCGATCATCGTTCGTCCACTTGGAGTCATATTGTGTACTACCTTGTCAACTACTGTATCGGATTACGTGAGTCAAAGTTCATCACAAGTTATTAAAAAGTTATTAAAAATTTTCAAAAGAGGCGTGGACGCGACGCGGTGGTTTGTGTTACGTCGAATGACAAAACCAACGAGAAGCCCTACATCGAAACAGGAGAAACTAATGGCGAAAGGAATCGTAAATATCCGGCTACGGCCCGACCAGGAAGAGAAAATTAATGCAATCGTGGAGCGAAGCGCGATCCTGGGTACATCCAAGTTTGTCCGCATCGCAGTGGATTGGTTGCTGATGTCCGATTTGGGCAAAGTGATTTCAAAGATCGTGAATCCGCAGACGTTTTCGGATTATGCAATTCCAAAAAAAACCAGCGGGCGAAAACAGCGGCGCAGGCGTCCTCATAAGGGACGCCCGAAGGTCGCTGCTATCTCCCGGATGAAATATCTGACGCATCCCGGCAAGCCCGCTGAAGGTGCTTCGTAATGGGTCCATTGCGTTCATCGGGCGATTAGGGGACTGGCGAAAGAACTAACCAGCGAAGAACACTACAAACCGCCGCCACAATGCCATCCCGGAAAGTACCGCACTCACGTGTCACCTTGCCGATACGCTTCCCGCCTGGCTCTATTCGCGAGCCAGATCGTTTTTCGAGCTGCGCCGCAATAGGTTTAGCCATAGTTAAAAAAACGGTTGTTTTCGTTTCAAAAGATCGCTGTTGGACAGCCCTTGTTTTTCAATGTTCAATTTTTCGGCTCTCCATCATTTGTTGTATTACGTTGTAAGCGATCAACCACTATAGGGATTACGTTAATTAAAGTTCCGGAATTCCTCAGCTTTCCAGTAATTAATGGCGTCTAAGATCCGTATAAAAGAGAGCGTGACAGACCCGCCCTTTCCGTGTTACACCGCCTTCCAGAAAACAATGAAACGGTTACGGCGAAAGAAGTCGGGAGGGCCGACCGCAAAGAAAATCGTAAATATCCGGCTTAGGCCGGATCAGGAAGACAAAATCAATGCGCTCGTCCGGCGAAGCGCGATTTTGGATACATCGAAGGTTGTGCGCATAGCGGTCGATTGGTTGCTGATGTCGGACATTGGCGAAGTGCTTACAAAGATCGTGAATCCGCAGGCGTTGCCGGATTACGCAATTCCGAAAAGACCCATTGCGCGAAAAAAGCGGCGAAAGCGTCCTTTGAAATGATGGGGTACCTCCGACCTTCTTCTGATCACCCAAAAGGGTAAAGGCTGCCCTTAATTCGGCCGCTCGCTGCGGGGCGGTTGGCTTCATCGATTGGTTAGGAGGCGTACTCCTAGCCGCATCAGAAACCAAGGATTACAGCATCATGTGAGCAACTGCGAAACTTCGGACGAGAGCAAAATAGCGATACCAGCGCAAAAACACGGGCAGCAGCCATCACATAAAGCCAGCGCTGCAGAATAAAACTACGATAGCCAAAGGCAGATGCCGAGAATTATCAGCAACGCGAGCGGCGCGAGCAGCGCCGAGATCACGACGCAGCAGCCAAATGCGCGGCCAACCTTGCGCTGCCGCCCCGAGCGCGTGAGCGGAATACCGATCTGTCTAGAGAGCCGTGACTTGGCAGCCGAAATGTCGAGCGCGCGCTTCCAGGAAAAGGAGAATCCGTATTTTTTCACGTAGCGCTTGGTTAGACCTCATTGTAAGCGACGCGGAACATCTCCCACAATGGAGTACTCGGCGGGATTCAGTGGTGACCGCTTCAAGTCGTTGGGTCGGCCGGGACTCGAACCCGGAGCCAACGCCTTAAAAGAGCGTTGATTTACCTACGTGTGGTTCAATTTGTTGACCAATACTTGACAAATAGCGCGCATATTCGTATCTTTGCGCTACTATGCGCAAGACAAAGCTCGCTCTTACAAAAACGAAAGTGAATGGGCGGCGGTACTACTGTGTAACTCTCCCCAAACTAGGCGGCGGAAGAAACAGGAGGTTTTTCAAAGACAAAACAGAAGCGCAAACATTTTTGCAGCTGACAAAAGTCCAGCAGGAAAACTACGGCACAGCTGCGCTCTCAATTTCCGACGCACTTCGGGTCGAGGCTATCGAATGCTCTGAATTATTGCAGCCTTACCAGAAGACGCTTCGTGACGCTACGAAGTTCTACGTCGCTCATCTTAAAGCAATCACCGGGAGTCGGAAGGTGAGCGAGATCGTTGTGGATTTGCTAGCGGCGCGTACCGCCGACGGAATGTCGGCACGTTATCTGGGTGACCTGCGTGTCCGGCTTGGCCGATTCGTACAGTCTTTTGGCGAGGAGATGATTGCTGGAATCAGCGCGTCCCGCATCGATGAATGGCTGCGTGGCTTGCGTGTCGGCGCGGTTACGCGCAACACGTACCGTCGGCGGCTGGCAGTGCTTTTCAGCTTTGCCAAACGACGCGGCTACGTGACTGAGAATCCGGTTGCGGACGTGGAGCGTGCAAAAGAACGCGAGACAGAGATTACAATTCTTTCCGTCAACGACCTGGCGCGCCTACTCGAATGTGCCGGTTCTGACATGCTGCCGTTTTGGACAATTGGCGCTTTTGCAGGTTTGCGTCGGGCCGAGATTGAGCGCCTGACCTGGAACGAGGTCGATTTCGACGCGGGCGTGATCGAAGTAAAAGCGTCAAAAGCCAAGACGGCCAGTCGCCGCTTGGTCACTATTCAGCCGAATTTGTGTGAATGGCTTGCGCCTTATCGCACATCCATCGGGCGCGTGTGTCCGGTGAATTTACAACGAAAGATTAATGAGGACCGAGAACGCGCTGGGCTGCGCGCAGACTGGCCGCAGAATGCATTGCGCCACAGCTTCGGCTCCTATCATCTCGCTCAGTTCAACGACGCGGCAAAGCTGGCGCTCGAAATGGGCAATTCGCCAGCAACAATCTTCCGACATTATCGGCAACTCGTTAAACCACAACAGGCTGAGCGATATTGGAAGATCGTTCCGGCTGTCAGTGGCAAGAAAGTCATTCAGTTTGCAGCCACGCGACAGTGAGGGCGCTGATGCTTTACACAACGACCGAACTAAGCGCCGTCCTGCCTAGTGGGGGGGCGGCTTGTTCGATGTCCAACCGCTTCAAACGCTCATTCGTTAGGCCAGCCGGAAATTTGTGAAC
>JBEDUS010000045.1:0-10225 GCA_040414975.1 Candidatus Udaeobacter sp. | reverse complement strand
TTTTTCAAACGTGATCCATACTCGCGGCGCCACCCAGAGTTGCGAGAAAAGCTTTTGCCCAAATTGCTGCATCAATTCCAGTGCTGTCTCGATAGCTATCGATTCGTCGCGGGCAAGAGCAAGCAAGAATGGGGCGGCCGTTTCTTTCTGTTGATCGCGCGCCCTGGCAACTTTCACTACATCGACACCGTCAAGCAGTGCCGGTGTTTCGGGGCAATAAAGCTCCGGGTCTCGGGTCGTAACAAAAACGATTTCGCCGTCCCGAGCCAGAAGATCGATCGGCTCCTGCTCCCAAAATGATCGCAGTAAGCCGGTAAGCTTTTCCTTTGAGATCGCTTGCAGGGCCCGGTTTAATGGAAGGAAGTTCGTATGGCCGCAGAAATAAACCTCGGCCGCACTAGCGCCCTTGGGGACATCTTCCGTCGAAGCGCCTGTGGCAGGTTGCTCCCACTCGGCAGCTTGCGGCGACGCGCTCCACCAATCTTCAGACTGACCAGCTTCAGCACTCGCAGGGCCCTCTTGGCTCGGTTCATCAGACTGCGAAGCGTCTGAACCTTCTGTGTGCTCTTGCTCATCGCCATCCGAAGATTCGATTTCAGCTTCTAGTGATTTGGGTTCGTCGGATGATTTCCGCATAATACTCCTCTCGTCCTAAGCAAATCCCATGTAAAGGCTTTATCAAGAAACCAATCATGGCAATGGGGATCTCTCACGGCTGTCTGAGAATTGTCGCGAGAGCTCGCGCCGGCTGATTTTTCCCCGTTCATTTGCCGGGATTGCATGTACGATGAAAATCCGCCTTGGGATCTGCCAGGTGCTTAGCGCGCCACGGCAAAATTGCAGGAGATCAGTCTCGCTTACGTTTGGCGCCACCACTACACAAGCCGCTACTTCTTCATTCCGTAATGCGGACTCCCGACCAAACACCACTGCTTGCCGCACCCCGGTGAAGCGCAGCAGGTGCGCTTCTACTTCTGCAGGGTTTACCTTCTTACCCGCGACGTTAATCACGTCCGAAATCCTGCCGACAACCTTCAATCCGGAGTCGTCTCGCGCCAATAGATCGTCAGGTAGAAAAATTCCATCGCCCAATTTGTCTTCATCCGGCTCCGGAAAATAACCGTCGCCCACAGCGGCGCTGCGCACGCGCACCCGGGTCGCTGAACCTTCTGGATCAACCAGTTCAACGTTGACGCCTTCCATCGCTTCGCCAACGAACCCTTCGCTCGAGTTGGTTGCGTCGCGATCGTAGCAAATCCCGCCACATTCGGATGCGCCGTAAAATGTGTGGATTGGCAGAGTAAACTTTTCCTGAAATCTCTTCGCGATCGTGATCGGCAGACGCGCCCCGGCAGAAATACAGAGCCGAAGTTTCGGCAGCCTAGGAACTTCTTCCATTTCACAAAATGCCTGATAGAAAACAGGCATTCCCGGGAAAACAGTTGCATTGGTGCGGACCAGATCGGCGAGGATGGCACGTGGTGTTCTGTCACCGCTGATGACCATTGGCACACCGCGGGCGATCACCGGCGTAAGAAGGTTGCTAAAACCGTAGGAGTGCGAGATTGGGATGACGCCGAAATTCAGATCGGCATCAGTAATTGCCATCGTCTCGCAAATCTGATTGCAATCCGCCAGTAGCTGCTGGCTGCGAAAGCGAATCGCGCGCGGTGTAGCTGTTGTGCCGGAGGTCAATTTTAACAGGGCCGGAGGTCGTTCACCCCAATTCGGTCTAATATTGGCCCTCCTCAGCCGAATGATCTCGGGCGCGCCTCCGCTGGGGACAGCGGAGACTACGCCCTTTGCCTTGCAGATGTCGAGGGCGTCGTCGCGTTGTCGCTGGTTGATTGATTGTTCGAGAGGAAGAAGAACCAAACGCCTACGCACGCAGCCGATCAAAATCGACGGCCAATCTTCATGGTTGCCGATTTGGACAGCGAGAACATCGTGTTGGCGAAAGATGTCGATTCGTTGCGACAAATCGCGTGTGCGTTGTTCGATGTCGCCGAATGTCCGGAGCACTTTGCCGCTCGTTGCGAAAATAGCGGGCGCATCACGTTTTCGTTCCAGGGTTTTCTGCCACGCCTCCAGCAGTGGATCTGAGGATTTCATCGCTTGCGCGAAGCTCATTGCACGAGTAGGTTCCGCGCTCCTTTCCAAAGATGAAGGCCGGTATTCATCCAGAGTATTACGAGACTGATATGGTGTGCGCATGCGGTGCGGTGTACCACACCCGCTCCACGCGTCGCGATATTAAGATCGGTATTTGTGCCGCTTGTCATCCCTTTTTCACCGGCGAACAGAAATTCGTGGATACGGCCGGGCGCGTCGAGAAGTTTGCGCGGCGTTACGGCGGCACGAAAGCCGCGCGCGCCGAAAAGAAAGGTTAGCTTACTGTAGCCGGCGGGCGGCGACCCCGGCTGTACGGAACCCCGAATGCTTTCGGGGCTGCAATATGGACTTCAACTCCCTGATTCAACTCAAACGCGAGCGCTTCGATCAACTTGAGCGCGATATTGCCGACCCCGCGCTTTTTTCCAATCGCCAACGAGCCAGCGCGATTATGCGCGAGCACGCGGGTATCAAACAACTACTGGCGAAATGGGACGACCTCGAAGCGGCGCGCAAGCAATTGGACGACAACCGCGAACTTTCGATGTCAGGCGATGTTGAGATTGCGGCGATTGCTGACGACGAGATTCCGGACCTCGAAAAGCGGGTGGCCGATCTCGAACGCGAAGTTCAGATCGCGCTGCTGCCGCCGGATGAAAATGAAGACCGCGACGCCATCGTTGAAATCCGAGCTGGAACGGGCGGAAGCGAAGCAGCCATTTTCGCCGCCGACCTTTATCGGATGTACCATCGCTATGCCGAATCGGCCGGCCTAAAAACCGAGGACCTTGAGTCGAGTCCATCGGAGCTCGGCGGATTTAAGGAAGCGATCTTCCGTGTTTCGGGAGAATCGGTTTTTCGGAAACTGCGTTACGAAAGCGGCGTTCATCGAGTGCAGCGCGTGCCTGCGACAGAGGCGCAGGGTCGCATCCACACATCGACTGCGACAGTCGCAGTGCTGCCCGAGGCGGAGGACGTCGATCTTGAATTAAAGCCGGAAGATTTGCGAATTGAAGTGTCGCGCTCGGGAGGGCCGGGTGGACAAGGCGTGAATACTACCGATTCCGCCGTGCAGGTGTTGCACATTCCGACAGGCACAATTGTCCGTTGTCAGGATGGTCGCAGTCAGATCAAAAATAAGGAAAGAGCGCTTTCGATCCTCCGCGCAAGGTTGCTGGAGCGAAAACAGCGTGAGGAAGCCGAAAAGTACAGCGCTCAACGCCGTGGCCAGATCGGCACCGGCGGGCGTGAAGAAAAAATTCGCACCTACAATTTTCCGCAGAACCGCGTGACCGATCATCGCATCGGGCTGACGCTTCATAACCTTGATCGTGTGATTGAGGGCGATCTCAACGAGCTGATCAACGCGTTGCAAGCCGCCGATGTCGCGGAACGATTGAAAGACTCCGCGGTGGCAAACGGCGCCTAATCGCCTATCCCTCTTAATATTAATTACGCGGTATGACCGTGCTCGAGGTGTTGCAGGCGACAACGTCATATTTCAACAAGCGCAACATTGAAAGTCCGCGCCTGAACGCCGAGCATTTGCTGGCTCATGTTCTGGGGCGCAAACGACTCGAGCTCTATCTGGATTTCGAGCGACAGCTAACTGAAAAGGAACTAGCGCCATTGCGTGATTTGGTAAGGCGCCGCAGCGAAGGCGAGCCGCTCCAGCACTTGTTAGGCACCGCAGAATTTTGTGGCCTGACGTTTCTATCCGACAAGCGGGCAATGGTTCCTCGACCGGAAACGGAGCAACTTGTCGAACTCATTACGGATTGCGGATTGCGGATTGCGGATTGGCGAGTTGTCGATGTCGGGACAGGCAGCGGTGTTATCGCGCTTAGCCTGGCTACGAAATTTCCCGAGATGCAGATTGTCGCGGTTGATATTTCCGATGACGCGCTCGCCCTCGCGCAAGAGAATGCCGCGAGGCTAAACTTGAGCGACAATGTGCGATTTCTGAAAAGCCGTCTCCTCGAGAATGTGGAAGGAACTTTCGACCTAATTGTCGCGAATCTTCCTTACATCTCGAGGCAGGAGCGGGGCATTCTTTCGCCCGAAGTATTGCACGATCCGGAAGTTGCGTTGTTCGCGGGCGAGCGAGGCGACGAGTTAGTGCGAGAACTGATTGCGCAGGCGCCATCACGGCTTCAGCCCGGTGGAATGCTGGCTTTGGAAATAGGACTCAGCCAAAGCGAGGCGCTTCTTTCGGCTCTGGCGGAAAAAAATTACCGCGACATTTGTTCGAAGAAGGATTATAACGGCGTGAAACGGTTCCTTTTTGCCAGGTATGGATAAGATCCTCGTCCACGGCGGTTACCCGCTTTCCGGCTCTATAAAAATCAGCGGCTCGAAAAATTCGTCGCTGCCGATCCTGGCGGCAACACTGCTCACTCGAGAGCCCTGTATCGTTCACGGCGTGCCCGACCTCAGCGACACGCACTACATGCTGCAAATCTTGACCTGCCTGGGAGCGCAGGTAGAGCGCGCCAGCGGTACCGTAAGCGTCACGGCCGAAAAGATCCATTCGGTCGCGCCGTACGACGTCGTTCGCAAGATGCGCGCGTCTGTTTGTGTGCTTGGACCGTCACTGGGCCGTTGCAAGGAAGCAACCGTCGCTTTGCCCGGTGGTTGCGTCATCGGTGACCGGCCAATTGATTTGCATCTTAAAGGTTTCGAAGCGCTCGGCGCAGCAGTGCGCGTGGAGGGCGGCGACATCAAGGTTTTCGCGAGGAAATTGACCGGAGCGGTGATTAACATGCAGGGTAAATTCGGCCCCACTGTTCTCGGTACAGATAACCTGATGATGGCCGCCGTACTCGCCGATGGGCTGACCGTTATCGAAGGAGCAGCTCAGGAACCGGAGGTCGTGGATCTGGCAATGTTCCTAAACAAAATGGGCGCGAAGATCGAAGGCGCGGGAACGCGCCGGATCATCATCGAAGGGGTGCCTGCGCTACACGGAGCCGAGCACTGGGTGATTCCGGATCGGATTGAGGCGGGTACGTTTCTCGTGGCGGGTGCAATTGCTGGCAACGGGGTGACCGTCAAGCGAGTAGAGCCAGAGCATGTTCGCGCTATCACCGATGCACTGACGAAATGCGGTTTCCCGATGGAAATCGGAGACCATGCCATTTCGATCCGGCACAACGGAGACGCGAGAGCGCTGGAGCTATCGACGTCACCATACCCTGGCTTTCCGACCGACATGCAAGCGCAGATGTGCGCACTCCTCTCCATTAGCAAGGGCATGAGTTCCGTGACCGAAAATGTTTTTCCGCAGCGTTATATGCACGTAGCGGAGCTAAAACGCATGGGGGCAAAAGTGCAGTTAGAGGGTGCGACCGCGGTAATCGATGGTGTCGATTGTCTTCTGGGAGCCCCAGTGATGGCCAGTGATTTGCGTGCGTCAGCAGCACTGGTCCTCGCAGGATTGAAAGCCGACGGAATTACCGAGGTCACCCGCGTCTATCACATCGACCGGGGTTACGAACGTCTCGATGAAAAATTGAGCGAACTCGGCGCACACATCGAGCGCGCAAAAGCAGTATAGTCCAATCTTTTTCCTTGCTCTTGTGGCGGGCAGCAGGCAGTCGTTGTGATAACGCAAGCGAAAGGATAGATATGGATCAAACACCTCCGCCACCTCCATCAACTTCATCCGACATTCGGACGTGGTGCGTCCTCTGCCACGCCGCCGCACTACTCGGGTTGTTTTTTCATTTCCTGGGCCACATCCTAGGGCCGCTTATTGTTTGGCTTATGAAACGTGGCGACTCACCTGAGATAGACGCCTACGGAAAAGAATCCTTGAATTTCCAACTCTCGATGCTGATCTATGACGCGATCGCCGCGATTCTGTGCATCGTGCTCATAGGGATTCCAATTTTGATTGGGCTCTGGGTGTTGAACACGGTACTGGTCATCATCGCGTCTGTGAAAGCTGGCCAGGGAGAATTCTATCGCTATCCGTTTACGATTCGGTTCATTAATTGATTGTCTGTCACTCCGAGACGCGCGATGGACCCTACACAGACACAGAGTGAATGGGATTACGTTAGCTGACTTGCGACCTAATGCGGCGCAGTTTCGTCAATCCGTGCAAGGTCTTCAGATTCATCACGTCTTCTCGTAAGTCTTTGCCCTTTGGGGTTTCGAGCACTTTCGGGATTTTGCGGAAACGGCGGTCGCACATGATGAAGCGGAAAGCAGAGAGTCCGATTTTGCCCTTGCCGATGTGTTCATGTCGATCCACCCGCGAGCCGCAGGCAGTTTTAGAATCGTTCAGGTGAATGGCCACGAGTCGATCCAGGCCGAACATCCGATCGAATTCGCGGAATGTCTTTCGAACTGAGGCCGCACTGGAGATGTCATAGCCCGCAGCAAAAACATGCGCGGTATCGAGGCAAACACACAGTCGCTCCGGCTCACACACGCGGCTTATGATGTATGCAAGATGCTCGAATTTATGCCCCAGACATGAGCCCTGACCAGCGGTCGTTTCCAGCGCGATTCGTGTTCTAATTTTCGGAAGGCCACAAAACACGCGGTCAATTGATTTTATAATTTTTTCAAGCCCCGCTTCTTCGCCCGCGTCGAGGTGCGCACCTGGATGCAACACCAAAAATGGGAGTTCCAGCTGATTGGCACGAATCAATTCTTCCGACAGCGAGCGGATCGAATTTGCGTGAAATTGCCCGTTAGTAGCGGCAAGATTGATGAGATAATTTGCATGCGCGAAGATCGATAACTCCTTGCGTTGCTGATGTTCAAGGAAGAGCGCGATTTCATCACAAGTAAGTGCACGAGCGAACCATTGCATGTTGTTTTTCACGAACATTTGCATGGCAGTGCAGTGGATCGAAACCGCGCGCCCAATCGCCAGGTTCACGCCACCGGCAATGGACATGTGTGCGCCAAGAAGAATTGGATACATCGGCGAATCGGCGACCCCGCGAAGGCTACGGCGGACACGTCGGCGAACCGGTGACGGCGCCGTTTCTCGGTCCCGGCGTTTCTTCGTTTCGCTTCGCGTCATCGTTGGCTCTTTAAAACAGCCGGACGCCAATCCGGCTTCTTCAAACTTCCTGTGCCGGAATATTCGAAAAGTTTATACACCGGTGTGAGCAGCATGCCGGGCCCCTTCATGTTCAGCCGCACATTGAAATCTAGTTTGTCATCCAGAAAATGGATGTCGCCATGGCCCAGCATGCTAAAGAGTGTGCCGTCTGCGTCGAAATCGTCGGTATGAATAATCCCCTCATCAACCTTGAAGTTCGCGGTTGCTTTGCGCGCGATGCTATATCCGCTGCCAGGAAGAATTCGGTTCAGGATTCCTGAGAGCGGCCCGAAAATAGGGATGGCAAAGACATCGCCATCGGTGACTTCTACTTTTCCACGGCCACGCATGGTACGCGGATCGCTGCCGAGGCCGGTGAAATCGTATGTGCCATTCAACAAGCCGAGCGCAGTCTTATAGTTGTAGTACAAATTAGTGAGGAGCGGAAAATTAATTTCGCTCACCGAAATGTTTGCCCGATAACGCGGATCGTTTCGTGCCAGCGAAATGTCGGCGTTTCCACGCAACGTGCCTGAAAGAAGGGGCCCCCGAACATCGACGATTTGCAATCGGTCGGTGGTGAGGAGCAATCGCGCAGAGACGCGATCGAAGGGCAAGGTTTTTCCGAGAAAGACATAATCCATTCCGTTCGCGCCATCTACCTTGATCTCCAGACGTGTGTTCTTGCCGCCGCGGAATTGATACAAACCGCTCGCGGTGACAGAAGGCGGCCGTCGAAATTTGTACGGCGCGACCGTGTTCGAAAGTTTTGGATCAATCCAAAAGATTGCTTCAGCAGGATTCAATGAGCTTTTGATATTGGAGACGCGCACCTCGTGCTTTTTGAAATCGTAGGTAAAACTGCCTGTCCCGGAGCCCTCATTGCGCGCTACATGCAAATCTTCACAAGTAAGCGCGCCGTCGGCGAAGTGGATCTTAGTGTCCGCGCTGTTCATCCATGTGCCACGAAACCGACTCCGTCCCAAACTGACGGTCCCATCCCCTTTCCAGGTTGTCGGATGGTGATCGTGACCCCGGATTGCGAGGCGAATGGCAGGCGAGCGTTGCCATTCCCATTCCCGGAGAAATTCACTTAGTTCCGAAGGAACGATTCCACGCACGGCGTCCGGAGCCATGGTGCTCTCGATGTTTAAACGAAAATCCGCTGGGGCATCAAAAAGGTCGGCCCGGAGTTGGCCGGTTTGATGTCGCAGGCGCAGATCCCTGATTAGTGTGCGCTCGCCATCCCAGGAAAAATCAGCTGTCAGATCGGAGAACGGGATCTTCTTGTAAGTGAACCGGCCAAAAGCAGCGTGTCCAATAACATTCGGTCTGAAGCGATCCGTCCCAAAATTTACCGAGCCGGAAACCTCGATCGCAGGCGGCGCTTGAAATTCGATGCTCGCAAGCGGGCCGCCCAGGCCGAATGCGTCAAGAAAAGCTTTTAAGTCCAGACCGCTGCGCGCTTGCAAACTCGCAGTGCTGCCTTGCACATTCCAATTGCCGCGCCCGGCAAAACTGCCCATGGCATCACTCCATTCGCAATGTGGGATATTCAGCTGTTGATTGTTCCACTCAGCAACCGCGGACAGGTCTTTCATTTCGTAAGTGCCACGTTGCAGCCGATCGCCACGCAGTGTCGCCTCGACGCGCGCTTTCTCGATCTCGGCCACGTCGCCGCTAAATTTTATCTGTAATGAGGGCGTCGTGCCGGGGAACCTGAACTTTTGCAGTTCATTGACCACGCGCTGTGCAATCAACAATCGCCTTTGCCATTCTTCAGCTGAAAGCGCCGGGGATGGTTGATAATTCTCGCGCTTAATTAGGTGTCCAGTCGCCGAAATCCGAATCCCGCAAAAAAGTCCCTCCGCCTGGCTGACATAAATTTGTTCCGGTGGAAAATAAACGTGAGCGCGCAAGTTGGTGAATTGGGCTCTGTCGTTTTTTTCATTCGCCGCCTTGAACGGAAGAATGATTTGCGCATCGCGCACATCGAGCGCGTTGAGGAACGGCTCATGATGGATGAGCGCAGCGTAATTGATATCGAGCGAGATCTCGCTGATCAGGGCCAGCGTGTTCTCGCGATTTTTATAATCAAAAATTCGTACATTTTTTGCGACGAGACCACGAAACGGGTCCAGCGTCAGGCGCCCGATGCTGGCTTCGACTCCATGCTTGCGCAATTCCTCCACTACGCGGTAGCGCCATTGGCGGCCAAATCCTCTCTTGGCCAGATAATAGCCGCCAAAGCCAATCCCAAGAATCACGCCAAGAATCAAAAGGCGCATGAAACTCACTGCGATTCGACGGGGCCAGGTCGATTTTCGGCGTCGTCGGATCGGCTGAACCTGCGGTGGTTCCAGGACAGTGGGCATGGTGTTGGTTCTCGTTAAATCGTTGAAGCGCCGAAGGGATAGGTCAATTTAGAGCTTTAACGGTTCAACGCTTCAACGTGATTTCAATCTCCGATCTTCCTGCTCTTAACGCGTCCTTTAATTTGTTGAGCACAGTCTTCATTTCAATGGGCTGGTACTTCATCCGGCACGGCGCATGGCGACGGCATATGACGTGCATGATCACGGCCGTGGTCTCCTCGACTTGCTTTCTGACCGGCTACATTATTTATCACGCCAGTGTAGGCGAAAAATCTTCCGGATACACCGGATGGATCGCGGCAATTTACTTTCCGATACTGGCGTCGCACGTTCTTCTTGCTTTTGTGACGCTGCCCCTGGTGATTGTGACGCTCATTCAGGTTTTTCGTCGCCGATGGGATCGCCACAGACGAATCGCGCGTTGGACGATCCCGATCTGGCTCTATGTCTCAGCTACAGGTGTGCTTGTATACTTGATGCTTTACAAATGGTTCCCGCCGGGGACGTGACACCAAACCTTGCACTTGGCCGTTAGTTGATGTTTGATCAGACGGTGTTGATGCCACGGACGCGACAAGATTTATGGTGACGATTGCCACGTTTAATGATCCGGCCAAGGCGAGACAACTAAAACGGCGCTTCCAGGACGCGGGCCTACGTGTGGATGTTCACAACG
>JBEDUS010000044.1:0-4718 GCA_040414975.1 Candidatus Udaeobacter sp. | reverse complement strand
AGGCCGCAGGAACGAATATAACCAATGCTCAATTCATGAAAAAAACACCAGCAACGCTCGCCAGACAAATCGAACACGGGATACGCCGCGCCAAGACGGACTGTGCTTCTTACGAAAACGAGCACTGCACGCTTTACGAAAAGGACATGGAACTCATCTGCCCGAGAAATGATAAAGATCGGCGGAAAAAGCTAGTCGAATTTGCGGCGCAATACGGGTTCCGTCTGAGATTTTATCATGAGGGACTGTTCGCAATCTTTGGGTTACAGGGCCCGTCGGTGGCTGTGGGTGCGCTTTAGCCGGCGGTGCCGTTTCCAAACAGAACCTAAAGAACCCTGGCCTTTGGATGGGTCCCCTCTTGGATGACAACCGCTTGTGTGTTAGGCGCATCGCGTTCAACGGCTCCGCGCGCCGGAAAAACAGGCTTAATCCAGAGCATCCAGCCTTAGCTAAAATCACTAGGCCCGCTCAAACAGCCTGTAAGCCTTTTCCTTCCCCTACGCAACCGGAAGCACCAAAACCGGACACCTAACGCTAGCGTGACAGGCAGTAGCTGCAAATAGCTCGTCTATAGCCACTAACCAAATCCTACGCCAATTCCCGACGGCTTGTGCGTTAGGGATGTAAGCGAAAGGGGGGGCCGCAGGACACGGGGTCATCTGACTCAGCGGTATCGACACCGAATGCGAGTGCGCTGTCCCGGTGATCATGATCGTGGCAGGGGGAAGCTGCGCATCAGTAACGCCGACAAATGTTCCAACACAACCGGCGACAAGTAGAGCAACAAGAAATATCTTCACGGGAGCACCCTTTACGCCGGCGACTCAGCGTCACGCAAGACAAATGTGCCGAAACGGTTTTTCTTTGTTGAAACTCGTTTGCTGCCCACACTCACTCGCCGCTTCCCTCGCAGCTTTACATCCGTCAGCCCATACTTACTTCTGATTTCTTACTTCTTACCTGTTCGGTGGGCTATGGTATCTGGAAATTCCAGACGCAATAGAATACGCGAAGCATTACAGCCGGGCGCATGATTCTGTGATCCACGTTTATGATGCAGCGGGAAAACTGGTCGAATCACACAGGCACAAAGGCGATTTCAAAGAACCGTAGGGCGACGGAAACCTTACGGATTGCTGGCAGCGAGTTGTGGCACGGATTTGTTCGCCTCCAGCTGTGCGCTGACTTTCTGCAGGCCTGCAGTGAGCGCTTCAATCTGTTTTTGCTGACGGGCAATGATCGCTCCTTGCTCTTCTAGTTTGCGATGTGCCTTAAGAAACTCGTTGAGCAACATCGCGTTCACGGCGTCATAGCGAACGGTGTAAATCTCGCCGTTCTTGTCGCGCACGGTGAGATCTGGATTGACTGCAGCGACCTCTTCGGCCACCAACCCAAACTGGGGGGTATTGGTCTTGTCGCTCTTGTAGTGAAACGTCACCGGCTTGAGCGCGAGCACCGATTCACTGGCTTTATCCATCGGTTTGATCTCTTTCTTGAACCGGGCCGAAGAGGGAGTCGTGCCGAGCTGGCCGCCGTCGGACACGATGACTGGCAGTGTCGTGCCGCTTACTGTCGTTGTGCCATAGACGTTACCGATCCAGGTCGTGTTGCTCATGTCTAAACCAGAATTGCCAATACAGATAACGCCACTTGCTGTGACGACGCTGTCACCGGCGCCAGCACCCAGGGCGATATTGCCGATGCCAGTAGCGTTCGAATTGAGGGCACCTGCGCCCACGGCCGTATTGTTATCCGAGTTGCTGTTGAGCAGTGCGGCAGCGCCGACGGCCACATTGTCGGAACCGATGATGTTTACTTGGAGCGCCCCATCACCGATGGCCGTGTTAGAGCTGCCGGTGGTATTGTTAAGGAGTGCGAACGCTCCATTGGCCGTGTTGTCGTCGCCCACGCTGTTGCTTAAAAGCGCCCCTGCGCCGGTCGCAGTATTATTTTCTCCACTACTGGCTAGAAGGGTCCCAGCGCCGACACCGGTGTTGAAGCTGGCAGCTCCGTTGCTTAGGAGCGAAAAGGCACCGAATGCCGAGTTGTAAAACCCGGTGGTTAGACCCGCAAGGGCAAGGTGCCCATCCGCAGTGTTGCCCTTAGGTAAGGCTGTATCAGGCGCCGCCGGCTCGACCGCTTGCGTTTCTGGCAAAAAGCCAAAGCTGCCAAGCGCAAAGGCGGTGAGACATGCTTTTTTGAATCGGAGGATGAGTGAGTTCATATGGTTCTCCCTTTCTTCTTCCCCGCCGATTGTTTCTGTTGATTGCGGGTTCCGGAAGAGACGAAGAACCTCGCGGGGGGAGGAATTCCCCGCCTATTCAAATCCGCTTTAACGACGCCGAGTTTTTAGAAAATCTTATCGAGTCGTCAAGACAATTCGCGGCAAGCGCAAATCGCGGCTCCAATTCCAGAAACGCAGTCAGCTTTTCATCCGCGTGCACAACGAAGAGTTTTTTATCGTCTCGACGTGTATCGACAATCCAGATTGTTCGCCCTTCGCGATCCAGCGCTGACACACATCCCAAACTTCAACCGCATTTGACCCGGCCCCTCATTTTTGACTTCATCCGGTGATGAGGCTCGGACCTCAGTTAAGGCTTCGTAGCTTTCGCTGGCGTGGCAGAGGAACTTGTCGACACTTTTGCAGTCGAAGTCGCAGTGCGACCCGGCTTGTTGAGCACGGCGATCACGTCATCCGTGAAATCGATGTTGTCGTGTGAGTACATCAAAAAGGGCACCTGATCGATGCTCATGCCTGACTTGTCGAACACGAGGTCGAAGTTGTTAGCTTTCACCTTGTCCATCACAACTCGTTGGCAGGCGGGCGCGCCGTTTTGTCAGCCTTCTGCGTGGTTTCGGCAGCCGAATTGTGACATTTGCCATCGTGCAAACGGACTTTGGCAGGTGAAAAGCAGATTTGGGCAGTTTTGACGGGAGAAAATTTGTCAAGTGGGTTTCTGTGGTTTTGTCGGGACAAGCCGCACCGACCCGATGCGAAGCCGGCCATCGCTCTGCGACATTCTGTGCCCTTGCTTACCCTTCTTGCGTTTAGGCTGTTTTTTCCAATTCTTAAAATCGTCCTCAAGGTTGAAAATCTCATCCATTGTGAAGCCATCACTCTGATAATGACTCAAGTCATTTCCAGGTGCTTTGTGATTCATGAACTCCGTGAATCGCCTCCTCGCACGGTCTCGTCGGCGCTCACCTGTGACCCGCTTTATGCCGTACACCCAATCTGCCCGGCTTTCGGCCAAGCCCTGTTCATATGCTTCCAAGTCTTTTCGTCTTCTCTTGCGCGCCAGAGTGCAAATTTAGCGGCGTGTACTAGCTTCGCCGCGTCGTCGAGCGCACGCACGGGGTCTCTCGCGCAACGCTCGGGAGAAATCCGGCTTGCCAGCGTTGCCAATTCGTAAGGTGTCACTTTGCTTATTGAGTCGCTTTGTTCCATTACGGTTTTCTCCTTCTTTTCATTTCGCGCATCTTCCGTTAATTCTTCAGGAATTTGTCACATCCGGCAACTGCTGCATGGCTGTAGCCATCGACATCACGTATCGCCAACTCGCGGCAACATCCCGATTGCCGCTCGGAATACTTCGAGATCGTGATGCGTGTATTTCTGGTGAACACTCCCCGTTGTGTGGCCGGTCAACCTCATCCTGACTTCTTCGGGGACGCTGTTGTTGGCGAGAATTGTGGAGAAGGAGTGCCGCAACGAGTGGAACGAGTGGGAATAAACACTGCGCCCCGATTCAATGCCTTTACGAATGACGCTCTGCGCGATACGCGCCCGCTGCATGATTTTTCGAAATGCTTTCGAGAGCGAAGTAACATTTTTGTGTTGTGCGAGCGATGGAAAAACAAACGCATCGTCACTGTCCGGCGTTGGCAAAGAGAGCAGGTAATCCTCGAGGACTGGGTGAACTACCACGGTGACTTGATTGCCAGTCTTGCGCGGCTCATATATGATCGTCTTAATCGGCGAAACGAGATCGAGGTCCTGCCAACGCAGGTTGCAGGCATCATTCAGGCGCATACCGCAGTAAAAGCCCGCCATGATCACGCCTCGCCAATCGCCATCGGAGGCCAAGATTAAGGCCGATACTTGCTCAGGCGTGAAAACTTTCTTGTGGGTCGCCTTGTCCTTCAGCGATTCAATCCCCGCGCATGGATTGACGCTGAGGTGCCCTTGTCTCTGTGCCGCATTGAAGGCCGCCGACAGAAAGGTGAGGTACAGGTTGACCGTCACAGGTGCCAATCCTTTTGCTTCACGCAAGTCTCGGAAATCGAGAATGTCCTTTGACGTAATCGCTGCGATGTTCAGGTTTGCTCGCGACCCGAGGAATGTCAGAAACTCTTTGTGTATCTGCTCATGGCGGAGCGCGGTTTTCTCGCTTTTGGATTTGCGTTTCTGCTTCGCGAAGTGCTCGAACCATTGTCTTACCGTGAATACGCGTAGTCGCTCACCGCTGACACGTCGAAGTACGTCGCTGAGAAGCTCCCGCGTACGGACTTCCGTGAGCGTTCGCTCCGCCGCCATGTCTTCAGCGCGTTGCAGAGCTTCGGCAATGAGCTTTGCCTTGCTCTGACTGGTTTCTTTTGTGGATTTTTTCAGCCTTCGGCCATCGGCGGTAGTGAAACAGGCGTACCAGAAGGGTGACCGGTTGCTGGAATCACGGACAACAATAGCCATAAAGTCAGAACATTATCAGAACATT
>JBEDUS010000043.1:0-16988 GCA_040414975.1 Candidatus Udaeobacter sp. | reverse complement strand
CAACGCCCTGGTCCATAAAAGACTATGAACAGAAATACCCAGCAAAGAACCACCGCCAACTCTCCCTTGTTCAGGATAGGAAAAAATTGCTCGGTAGATGTTGGCGCATGACCGATCGCTTTACCTGCGGCATGCACCGTGAAGTACGCAAACGCCATTTCACCGGCAGCAACAAATGCAGCCAAGCGCGTAAGCAAACCCAGAGCGATCATGAACCCGCCGACGAGCTCGATGATTCCACCAACCAGCATTAAACCGTGCGGCGCACCGTGTCCGCCGGCTGGGAACCCGAGGAGTTTCTGTCCGCCGTGACAAGCAAACACAAGACCAACTACCAGTCGCATGATGCAATAAACTGGATCTGCAAATCGATTAAGAGAGTTCATGGCCGCTCAGGCTGAACGATGTCGATCTTGTGTGTCAAGCCTCTTGGGAATCATGTAGCCGCGGCCCTGTAGGCGGTTTGCGAAAAGATTTGTTCCTGGAAGAACCGGCCACATGCCGTTGGCTACAGCTATGCCGCTTTTTTGGCAGGATGCTTTTGTCTCCTGCGCGATTTGGTGGCCGCTTTTTTCTTTCCGCCAGTTTGCTCAAGGCTCTTCTGCAAAACAGAAACCAGATCGATCACCTTGGTCGGCTTGGGAGCTTTCTTCGGTTTTTCTTCAATTTCTTTTCCGCCGGCTTCTACTTTTTCTTCGATCACTTCCATCAGCGCTTCGCGATAATCGTCGTGATATTTTTCCGGATCCCACTTCGAGGTCATGCTGTCGATTAGTGACGTGGCCATGTTCATCTCGCGTTTGCCGACCTCGGTCTTTTTCGGGACGCGTAATTTCCCAGGGTCTGCGAGTTCATCGGCGAAATGCATCAGTTCGAGAACGAGCGCTCCATCTTCTGGCTTTACCCCAGCCAGATATTGGCGCGTTTTGATGACCACTTTGGCAATACCAACCTTGCCGCTGTCTTTTAGCGCATCGCGCAAAAGCGCATAGGCTTTGTCGCCACCCTTCTGAGGTTCCAAATAGTAAGGCTTATAAAAAAACATTGGATCAATCTCTTCCTGATCAACAAAGTTCTGGATATCGACAGTCTGTGTTGCTTCCAGATCAACACGCTCGAAATCTTCGTCCTTGAGCATGACGTATTTCCCCTTCTCATACTCGTAACCTTTGACGATTTGGTCCCACGGAACTTCCTTGCCGTCCTTTTCCGCTACACGCTTGTAATTTACCGGACTCAAATCGCTCTTGCGCAGCAAACAGAACTTGAGCTCTTCCCGTCGCGTGGCGGGATAAAGAGCGATCGGAATGTTAACCAGCCCAAAGCTAATGCCGCCTTTCCAGATTGCGCGCGCCATACAAATTATTCGCACCGCGAAAGGGAACCGCGTGTCCAACCGTTGTCATGTCGAGCGAAGTCGAGACATCTCTCGTTGTTGGTTCAACGCCGCGGGTATTGAAAATAATTAGAGATTCCTCGACTCCGCTGCGCTGGGCTCGGAATGACAAGGAAGACAGGAGGATTTCGGATCTTACGCGGCCACCTCGAGCTGCTGCCGAGAAATGCCGCGCAATTCGAAAAGCCGGATCAATGTTTCTTCAATCAAATTGTTCGGACACGATGCGCCGGCAGTAATGCCGATAACGGCTGGCCCGTTCGGCAACCAAAAATGCGAAACCACTTCACGTCTTTCGTGCAAGTTATAGTGCTTGATCTCTGTAGCCGAAACCAGCCGCGAAGCGTTGAGCACGAAATAGGTGGGCAATTTTTCTTCGCCCATCTCAGCAAGATGCGATGTGTTCGAGCTATTATAACCCCCAACTACAAGCAGGAGATCCATTGGCACATTGAGCAATTCGCGCAGCGCATCCTGCCGCTCCTGTGTGGCACCGCAGATGGTATCGAAAAACCTGAAGTTCTTCTCTGCAAGCTCGGGACCGTCCCGATCGACGACGGCTTGTCGAACCCGTCGCTGCACTTCTTCGGTTTCCCCACGGAGCATGGTGGTTTGATTTGCCACACCGACGGTTTGCAGATGGACGTCGGGATCAAACCCTGGCGAATAGGCTCCTTTGAACTTTTCGAGGAATGCGTGCTTGTCACCGCCACGGCGGATGTAATCGCAAACGTAATCGGTGTCCGCGAGTGTTAGAACCACCAGGTAATGTCCACTGCCGTCACCCAACGCGCGCGAGCTGGTTGCCTTTGTTTCTTCGTGCTCCGCCTTGCCATGAATAATCGAGGTGGCCGATTCGCTCGCGTACTTGCGTACCCGCTTCCAGACGCTCATCACGTCTCCGCATGTCGTATCGACAATCTGGCAGCCGCGATCCTTGATTTGTCGTTGGATGGACAATTCAGTTCCGAACGCTGGGACAATAACGACATCGTCGGGGCCGAGATCAGAAATGTCAGCCTCCTTGTTTTTGCCGGTCAGGTTTTTTATCCCTAATGAAGCGATTTGATGATTGACCTCGGGGTTGTGAATGATTTCGCCGACAATAAAAAGACTGCGATCTTTGAAAACTTTGCGCGCCGCGTACGCCAGATCGATTGCGCGCTCCACGCCGTAGCAAAAACCAAACTGTTTGGCCAAACGCACGGTAGTATTGCCGGCAGAAATGATCCCACCTGCCCGGCGAACTTTTTCGACAATGTCGCTTCGGTAGTGTGACTCGACCTGTTGCTGCACGGCAGCCATGACGTCGGGTGTACGGAGGTTCACTTTCTCCCGCGCTGTTGTGCCGCTGGAAATAAGGTTCGTGCTCATACCATCATTGTCATTCTGAGGTCAGCGAATAATCCAGCTCCAGTTCTGTGCAAGATTCTATGTCTAAGGACGTTGCCACTCCAGAGCTGCAGCTGGATGTTTCGCTTCCCTTAGTATGACACGGTAAACCGCGGGGAGCAACGTGCCGTAGCCGGCTATTGAAGAAGTGGTCCGTTCGGTTTTTCGAACCCGGCGTCCGTGATCATCAAATGCGGGTCGGGATCCGGTGTTCTCGAATCATCGACCCGTTGAACCGTTGGCCCAATCGTTTGGTCCTCGGGCTGCGACTCAGCAATATTCACCGGCGTGCCAATCTGCATCAGCGCGAAGAATTTCGGCGCCGCTTCGCCTTTTAGGCGAATGCACCCATGGGTGCGCGGAGTCGGATGAACAAACCCCTGATGAAAACCGTAGCCCGGCGAGAACTCGCACCAGTAACCCATCGGATAACCAACATAATGGCCGCCTGCGTGCCCTGCCGTGGTCGCAACAACCGTATTGCCCTGCACGCTGAACCCATACTCGCCGGAGCGTTTGTGCTCTTGTTTAGCGTAAATCCTGAAATTGCCATGCGGCGTCGGCTTACTAGGCAAACCCACTGAAATCGCTGCGGCCATGAGACAACGGTCGCCTTCCATCACGTAAACATTTTCCTTCGACAGGGAAACGAGCACCCGCACAGCGGAGGGGTTGTTCGGGCGATAGGCCGTTACGTGGTAGGGCCCGCCTGCACCCACATGCGTTGTTCCGCAACCAGTCAACAGGAGAAGCGAGCCGCTAGCACACAGCAAGAGTAGCCGGGAGATATGTCGCATACGAGCATACTGGATAAGATTGGGCGGCCTTTTGTCAACCCGCCTTCGTTAAAGCTGCGCCGCGCAGCCTCGCTTCCTGCAAGCTGTGCAGGAGTCAAATGTCGAAGCGGCGAACGGTAACCATTCACTGCTCATTGGTTGCGGTGAAGATCGCCAGGAATGCGACCTCGATCGCGAGCGCTTCGTGGACATTACGATTGAGGTGATCGCGCAACTCTTCGAGACAACGGATGCGTTTCAGGATTTCGGCTGTGCTGAAGCGGCTGGCCAGCACAGCAGTTTCTTCTCCTGCACGAGGCAGGCCGCGTTGTGTCACACCATTACTGGACCGCAGAACATCAGACCACCAGGCGAATAATGTCTCGATCAATCCAGCTCGCCGTTGCAGGTAAAGACTTTCGGCACGGGCTTTGTAGTAACCTTCGCGTTCTTCCAGCCAAGCCCCATCGGTCGCGTCCTTGTAACGCGTTTGTTCCTGCTTCAGTGCTTCATCTGTTTCGCGCCTAACCTCATCACGAACCGAGCGCAGCAAGCGCTGAAATTCCTGAGCCAGTCGATAGGCAAACTGAATGGTCCAGCTTTGTTCATGGGACCCCCGTTGCAGGAGATTCACCAGTTCCTTTTCTTCGCCGCTCGTCTGCGGTTGACCGTCTCGTGCAAGGGGAATCGCAATGCACCGCGAAAGAATTGTCTCTGGAAGAGCTTCCGGTAAAGCGCTCAGCAGAAGTAACAACGAATCCCTCGGTGGTTCCTCCAGTGTTTTAAGAAATGCGTTTGCCGCCTGAGGCTGTAGCCGATCGGCATCCGAAATAATCGCCACCTTGCGTCGCCCGTTAGCTGCGCGCATTTGCAGGGTATGCTCAAGATCACGAATTTGCTCGATAACAATACGCCGTGATTTCGATTCCGGCCGGGCAACGAAAATTTCCCGGGCCTTCGATGAGAATACGTCGCCAGCAGGTGTGCCATTAACAAGACTGGCGAGATCCGCGGCAAGTTGTTGCTTGCCACTTCCTGCGGCGCCTGAAATCAAATAGGCGTGCGCGAGTCGATTTTGTTCGTGGGCCCGACGCAAATATTCGAGCGCTGTTGTGCGGGAGAAAGGCATGTCAGGATTGCGGACTGCGAATTGCAGATTGCGAATTTGTCGCCAGCGCGGGAAAGCGAGAAGAAAGCACTTTCCAGATCTCGTTTTCGATCTCGTCTGCATTGCGCGCGCCGTTGATTAACACAATGCGAATCGGCTCCCGTGCAGCGAGCTCGCGATAAGCTTCGCGGACGCTCTCGTAGAACTCGGCTGGCTCCTGCTCCATCCGATCTGGCCTCCGCGGCTTCTGCATTCGCGACTTCACGCTGGCCGCGTCGATATCGAGAACAAAAGTGACGTCTGGAATGCAATCGCCGACCGCAAATGCATTCAAACGCTTGACCATCTCATGATCTAAATTTCGTGCCGCGCCTTGATAAACCGTCGTAGAATCAAGGAAACGATCGGCGATCACACACAGGCCGCGTTCGAGCGCAGGCTTGATGACCTGGCGAACGAGCTGGCTGCGACTCGCCTCAAACAAGAGCAGCTCTGCTTCCGGGGTCATCCCGGAGTTGTGCGAAGCAAATTGCAGAAGCTCACGAATCGTTTCACCGATTGGCGTGCTGCCAGGTTCGCGAGTCACCAGATATGGCACGCGGGAACGCTTCAGTCGCACTGCCAATTTCTGCACTTGCGTCGATTTACCGCTACCCTCTGATCCTTCAAAGGAGATAAATGGCAGCTGGGGCATGATCTCACTTGTGCGTAGCAGCCGCCTTTTTCAAGCTCCAAGTTCCGACTTCCAACATCCAATGAAATTTCAACCTTCAAACCTCAAAGTTAATGTGTGGACCTTCAAGCTTGAGAGATTGGGGTTTCGTTGGAATTTGAAGGTTGAGGTTTGGAGATTATGAAATCGTTTTGGCTTGTGAAACAGGAACCATCTTCCTACTCATGGTCGGACTTTGTTGCGGAAGGCCAAACCAGTTGGACTGGTGTGCGCAATTACGCTGCTCGCAACAATCTTCGTAGAATGCAGAATGGCGACAAAGTCCTTTTCTATCATAGCGGTGAAGACAAAGCCGTCGTCGGGATCGCGAAAGTTATTCGGGCTGCCTATCAAGATCCGACGGCAAAGGAAGGCGATTGGTCCACCGTTGATCTTGCCCCAGTCAAGCCGCTACGGCGCTCAGTCGCACTTCACGCAATCAAAAGCCATCCGCGACTAAAGGGAATACCGTTGGTTCGACAATCGCGTCTGTCCGTTATGCCATTGGCGGAATCGGAATTTCACGAAATTGTGGACATGGCTGGATCCCACTAAATCGTTGAATTGTTAAATCGCTGCCTGAAGACGATCAACCCGGGCTCGTTCTAGCGATTTAATATTTTAACGACTCGCGTCATTGATTTTGCCTTGTTCAAAGCTGCGTCGAGGCGGAAAATTGCAGAATGAGTACAATTGCGGCAACGGACTTCCTGCCCCTGGTCGCAACCGCTGCTGTCACGAGAGATTTTATGGTCGTCTCTCTGCACGACGTCGCTCCCTCTAGTCAGCAGGTCGCAAACACAATCATTTGCGAACTCGCTCGGCACGGGGTGAACGTTTGTTCTCTCCTGGTGGTCCCGGATTATCATCATCAGGGGCTCTTTACGAGAAACCCGCAATTTGTTTCCTGGCTACGCGGCTTGGAAGCGGACGGCCATGAAGTCGCTATTCACGGCTATTTCCACGAACGTCCGCGCCGCGCGAACGAAAGCTTACCGGATAAGTTCCTGACAAGATTTTACACGCAACAGGAGGGCGAATTTTACGACTTGGGCTACGACGAAGCCCTGTCTCGTATCACGCGGGCGCGCGACGAATTTCGTGGGTCCGGACTTAAACCACGAGGTTTTGTCGCGCCGGCATGGCTTCTCAGCAAGGAAGCTCAGCGCGCGGCGCGCGACGCGGGGATAGAATACACCACGCGGCTGCATAAGGTGTGCGACCTCCGCTCGGGCGGAGACTTCGTCGCGCGATCGATTGTTTACAGTGTTCGAGGCACCTGGCGGCGCGGCCTTAGCCGAATCTGCAACGCCACACTTTTTCGATATTTGAAAGGCAAACCGCTGTTGCGCATTAGCATTCATCCGCCCGATTATTCGCATCCGACGATTTGGCGGCAGGTCATTGGTCTGATCGACAAGTCGACCGGGTCGAGGACAGCGACGACCTATCAAGACTGGATCGCGCAACAAAGATTGAGGCGAGGAACCTAGATGTGAGCAGGTGCGATCTTCACATTCATTCGCGCTACAGCGCGCGCTCGGAGGAATGGCTCTTCCGCCGCTTCGATTTCCCCGACAGCTATTCGGACCCGGGGCAATTGTATCAAGAATTACTCGAACGGGGAATGGACTACGTCACCATCACCGACCACGATACAATTGAGGGTTGCCTGCAAATCATTGATAACCCTCGCACCTTTATCAGCGAACAAGTCACCACCTATTTCCCCAATGACGCATGCAAGCTGCACATTCTTGTTTGGGGAATTTCAGAGAACCAGCACCGCGAGATCGATGGCGTGCGCGAAAATCTTTTTGACCTGCAACGCTACCTTCAATCTGCGGAGATTGCACACGCGGTGGCGCATCCTCTTTACAGTATCAACGGCAAACTCGATTCGCGTCATCTCGAGTTGCTCATTCTTCTTTTCAAGCATTTTGAAGGGATCAATGGTTTGCGGGATGCACTTCTAAGCGATCTCGCCCAGACATTGTTCGACCAACTGACGCCGGAAAAGGTCGAGGCGCTCGCAAATCGGCACAATCTGGCGCCTACGCACGCGGAACCCTGGAAAAAGATCTTCGTGGGCGGCTCGGACGATCACGGCGGGCAATTCGCTGCGTCGGTTTTTACGGAAACACCTGCGGCGAAATCGGCGGAGAAATTTTTGGAAAAGGTCCGCAACGGCGACTGCAGCGCGCACGGCCACGGCGGCACGCCGCTGGTGCTTTCGCACGGTTTTTATAACACGGTCGCTTGTTTCATCCAGGATCGCTTCAATGAGAAGCTCGGACCGGGCGCTGCGCTGCTCGAGAAAATGTTTTCCCGGTTCATGGAAGGCCGCGCCCCGACTGAATTCACGCTCAAGGAAAAAATGGAATTTATCGTGCAGGGCGTTTTGTCGGGAAAAATTTTCGAATTCGTCAAGCCTGCGAACGTGTCGCTGTGGAAAGAACTCTCTGGTTATTTCGCACAGCCGGAAGTGAAAGCAAAACTCGCCGCGCAATTAGATGGAGTTCACGAACCGGAGCGCCGCACATTTCTCATGGCGAACATGGTCGCGGAGCAGCTCACTTTTCGGTTCTTCCAAAAATTCGTTCAGCAAATTGGAAGCGGCAACATGGTTGAGAGTATGCAGGCTCTCAGCGCGATCGCGCCGATCCTGGTCATTCTTACGCCGTACATTTACGGGTTTCATAGTCAGGCGCCCTCCCGAAAATGGCTGCGGACGACTTTTTTGGAATTGACCGGCGAGGTTCCAGTTGCGTTGCAAAATCGCAAGCGCGCCTGGTTTACCGATACTCTGGAAGACGTTAATGGAGTAGCTACCACCATCCGCAAAATGACCGCGGCAGGAGCAGCAGCGGGCAAGGAATTAACAGTCGTAACTTCCCGAGGCAATCCGCAAACCCATGATATCCCAATCAAAAACTTCCCGCCGATCGGTGAATTCGAATTGCCCGAGTATGAGCTCCAAAAATTGAGTTTCCCGCCAGTTCTTCAGATGCTCGATTACATTCAGCGGGAAAAATTTACTGAGATCATCATCAGCACGCCCGGGCCCGTCGGCCTTACGGCGCTGCTCGCAGCCAAAATGCTCAACCTGCAAACGAGCGGCATCTATCACACCGATTTTCCCCAATACGTCCGGATTCTTACTGAGGACAACTTCCTGGAAAGCGTTGCATGGCGTTATATGCATTGGTTCTATGGCCAGCTCGACACCGTTTTCGTTAACTCTGAGGAATATCGGCAAAGCTGGATCAAGCGTGGTTTCGACCCCCCGAAACTGAAAATTTTTCCGCGTGGACTTGATACCGAACTTTTCACTCCAGCGCGACGCGAGCCGGCGTTCTGGGAAAAATTTACCGCCGCCAACGGCCAAATCCGTCTGCTCTATGTCGGCCGGATATCCCGCGAGAAAGATCTCGATATTTTGGCGGATGCTTATCGCCGATTACGTAATGACGGTCTTCCAGTGCAGCTTTTTGTTGTCGGTCACGGTCCGTACTCCGAGAAGTTCGCCCAATCTCTGCCGGAGGCGGTTTTTACCGGTTACCTTAGAGGAAAGGAATTGGCGACCGCCTACGCCTCGGCGGATATTTTTGTGTTTCCAAGCACGACTGACACATTTGGCAATGTCATTCTGGAAGCGCAGGCTAGCGGCGTGCCGGTGATTGTTTCCGATTCTGGCGGGCCAAAGGAATTGGTGGAAGACAGAATCAACGGTTTGATCACACGATCGCGCGATGTGGATGATTTCTCGCGAGCAATCCACTCGCTGATCACAGATGCCGCGTTGCGAGAACGGATGGGCAATGCAGCCAGAAAAAGTGTCGTCGACCGAAGTTGGCCTAACGCGTTCCGCAAATTCTGGGTCACAACCGATGTCTGAGATGCCCCTCGAAATATCGGTTGCGCTAAGCCAGCTCAGATCACTGCCCCGAGTAACGCTGATCCTCTTCTTGGTTGGCAAGGTTTAGCTGACAAGCAAGGTCTTGTTCCATTGGAAATTCTTCTCGCCTCTTCAACACGGCTAACCCCAATTTGCACATATGACACGCATTAAGACCTATGTAATCGCCGCTGCCTCGCTGACTATCGGTTTCGCTTGCTTCGGACAGCCAAACACATCGAGTACGAAAGGAAGCAACGCACCCTATAACGAAGGCCCCGTTTGGACAGTGACGATGATAAAAACCAAGAGCGGTTTGGCCGATGAGTACCTCAAACAGATCACAGGAACGGTAAAGCCTGTTTACGACGAAGAGAAAAAGCAAAAGATCATCCTCGATTACAAAATCCTTAACGGCGAGGCTTCCGGGCCTCAGGATTTCAACATTATGATCCTGGTCGAATATCCTAACTGGGCGGCGTTCGATAACCTTCGGGACAAGATGGATCCGATCGTAGAGAAGATTATGGGCACCGAGCAGCAACGTCTTACCACCGCTACGAAGCGCCTCGACATCCGAGAAATCCTCGGTACAAAAACCATGCGCGAGATTACCCTTAAGTAATCCTTCGCAGGCGACCCTTCGGTTTAGCGATTTTTACCGGCCACGTCCGCCGTGACCCACACCGCCCATGCCGTGGCCCATACCACCCATGCCATGGCCCAGACTACCCATTCCATGCATGCCATGGAATCCAGTATTGGCAGATCTAAAGCTCGAGCCGTGATTGGCTCCGTGCATACTATTCATCTTGCTGCCATGGCCCTTGCTCATATTACTGGCATTCTTGCCATGAACCTTCTGGTTGTGAGCGTTTTGGCTATGCGACATGGCGTTGCCTGAGTGACGCGCGTTACTCACCATCTTTCCAAGGTTGAGCCCGTTATCGTGCGCAATTTTCCCCCAACCTTCTCCATTTTTGTGCATTGCGACGATGTTGTCGAAGCTCTGCCCGGTGGCGTTCGCCAGCAAGTGCGCCTTCTCTAATCCACCCCACCCAAGCCCGGTCGATGCTCTCTCCGCTTGCAACGTAGCGACAGGAACGCCAGTTTCGGTCGATATCCTGTTTATATCCGATGCGCGCGAAACAACAGTTCCGAACAATAGGAAGGATGCCCCTAGAATTAAGCTTAACGTTTTCACTAGTAATTGAACTCCCCTCATGAACACACGTTTCGATTTTGCCCGCGCCGCTGGTTCCCAATGTTTCGGAAATTTTGGAATGAGATGGGAGCCAGTCGAATCGACCTCACTGCTGTAGAGGCAGGCGTGTTGACTGCAATATCATCTGCAACTCTCAGCCGGCATCCGCCTGAGGCAGACCGCTATTGATTCCACGGCAAAGCGTCGAGGTCGACATTCCCTCCAGTGAGAATAATGCCGACCCGCTTTTCAGCGACCTCGATCCTCCCGTCCTGAATCGCAGCATACGGAACAGCCGCTGAGGGCTCGACAAGGATCTTCATGGTTTCCCAAATGGTGCGCATGGCAGAAATGATCGCCTGCTCGCTTACAGTTACAATGTCGTCCACATACCGCCTAATTATCGCAAAGTTTGGCTCGCCGACATTTGTTCGCAGTCCGTCAGCGATCGTGAATTTTTTTTCGGTGTGAACAACCCGCCCGGCGCGAAGTGATTGCGCTGCGTCGTCGGCATTCTCGGGTTCAGCCGCAATCACCCTGATGTTCGGTCGCATCGATTTTGCAGCGACAGCTGTGCCAGCCAGTAACCCTCCTCCGCCGACGGGGCACATCACAAGGTCAAGGTCGGGAACGTCTTCCAGCAATTCAACCGCCGCTGTCCCCTGCCCCGCGATCACATTTGGATTTTCGAAAGAGTGAATCAGTGTTGCGCCCGTCTTCCCGATGACCTCCGCGCATACGCTCTCGCGCGCTTGCTCTGTAGGCTCGCAAAATACAACGCGCGCTCCGTAGCTTTCCACAGCACGGATCTTCACCTTCGCCGAGTTTGACGGCATTATGATATGGGCAGGAATGCCGCGGAGCTTGGCCGCCCGAGCCACCGCAGTTCCGTGGTTCCCGGAAGAATGCGTCGCCACTCCCCGTTTTGCGGTTGCGTCATCCAGTGAGAAGACGGCGTTTGTGGCCCCGCGCGCTTTGAACGCACCGATTTTCTGGAAATTCTCGCACTTAAAGAAAAGTGAGGCTCCGCTGGCCTCGTCGAGTCGCGAACTCGTAAGCACAGGCGTCCGATGAACGTGCGGTTGAATCCGCTCGTGGGCTGAAAGGATAACCGGGAGATCGAGCGTCATATCTACTTTGACCATCCGAAAAAGGCGTCGATGACACCGAAGGTGTCAATAAATCCGTGAGTCAAAATGCAGGCCCACAGATTTCGATCGGCCACCATGTAGGCCGTTCCGAATTAAGCCGGCAATCCCGCAATCAAATATTCCTGATGGACCCTTAACATTGGTAGGGCTGGCAGTCCTCTGCACGCCGCATGGGCCTTCGGGAATGGCGCGCACGGAGCGCCGCGCCCCACCTGCAGTACGCCGTGTGCGCGTGTGCACGTTAAACGCCCACACGTTTTGCTTTATACCACGGTTGGGCTCCGGAAATGTTCCGGTCGCGGACCCATGCCGATAAAACGCGCTGGAATTTGCCGCAGAACTGGAAACCATTTCAGCAAGCGGAGCACGAGTGGAAGTGAAGTCTGCTTCTCACCGGACACCTGACCCGTGACAACACGCCGATGAATGAAGATCTGCATTCCCTGAATCAGGCGCGTTGGCCATTCGCGGCGCGCCTGTACTTCTCGCAGGTCGCTAACCTGAACTGGACCGCGCTGGAGTTTTTCTGCGAGCAGGTTTGCAGCTGCGACTGCGTCCTGAATGGCGAGGTTGATGCCAACACCGCCAGCCGGCGACATGGCGTGCGCCGAGTCACCGATGCAAAGCAGTCCTTCACGGCACCATTTGGTAAGACGATTCACTTGGACGGTTAGCAATTTGATCTTCGACCAGTCGTCCAACTCGCTCACGCGATCCCGCAAGAAGCCGGCAAAGCTGACAAGGTCGTTTTGGAATTGCGCCAGCCCGCGCTCTTTGATCTCGTCGAACCCGCCTTTGGGAATTACAAACCCGCATTGCCAGTAATCATCGCGATCGAGTAACACAACTAGCTTGCCGTGTTGAAAAAAACCGAGCGTCTGTTTCGGGTCGCTCTGCTTCTTGGAGATCCGCATCCAAAGAACGTCAATCGGCACGCCGAACTCGCGTAGTTCAAGACCAGCACGAGTGTGTACGATCGAATGCCGTCCGTCAGCGCCGATAACCAAGTCCGCGCGAATTTCAAGTTCACCACCAGGTGTTTTCGCGCGCACTCCGGCCACACGCGAATCCTCCGTCAACAAATCGACGACTTCCGTTTCCATGTGCAATTGGAATGTCGGAAAACGTTTCGCCTGACCTGAGAGGAAGTTCAAAAAATCCCACTGCGGCATGAACGCGATGAACTTGCAACGCGTGGGAAGTTTCGTGAAATCAGCGACCGGCACAGATTGACCGTTAACCACGGCCCGCAATTCTCGCAGTTCCTGATGGGGCTGTTTTAGGAATTCCTCAAGCAATCCGAGCTCGTACATTAACTGGAGCGTTGAAGGATGAATCGTGTCGCCCCGGAAATCTCGGTTGAAATCGGGGTGTTTTTCCAGGACGGCAACCTGTATGCCCGCTCGCGCGAGTAGATAACCAGCCATCATCCCCGACGGTCCGCCACCGACAATCACGCAGCGAGTTTGCAGTCTCTCAATCACCGATTACACGGATAGCACGGATAAGAATTCGTAACCACTAATGCGCACGAATAGACGCGAACTTGGTTTCCCGCATTTACTGTGCATTAGTGTGCATTCGTGGTTAGCGAGCCGCTTTTTCTCAGCGAAGACCAGGTCCGTCAGCATTTGCAGATGGCTGACTTGATTCCCGCGATGGAGAAAGCGTTAATCGATTTCTCTGCGGGCAAAGTGACTCAGCCGGTGCGGTCGGTCGTCAAAGTTGATCCGCCTGGTGGATTCTTCGGTTTGATGCCAGCACTCACTCCGAATGGGCTCGGCCTGAAGGCGGTGACATTCTACTCGGCGAATGCGGAGCGCGGAATTCCAACGCACATGGCGACAATTTTTCTTATCGATCCACAGACCGGCACTCCGCTCGCGATCATGGACGGCCGGTTAATCACCGAAATGAGAACAGCCGCAGTCTCCGCAGCCGCAACCAAGCTTCTCGCGCCGCCTGATTCAAAAATTCTCGCAGTTCTTGGAAGCGGAGTTCAAGCGCGCAGTCACGTGGAAGCATTGCGACTGGTTCGGAATTTCAAAACGATTCGTGTCTGGAGTCCAACGACCGAACATGCGAAACGATTCGCGAAAGAAATTGGCGCGATTGCCACGTCTGCTGAACAAGCGGTCCGTGGCGCGGATGTGATTGTCACCGCGACAAGTTCGAAAACACCGATTTTGAAAGGCGGCTGGCTGAAAAACGGCTGTCACGTGAACGCAGTCGGCGCGTGTCGGCCGGACTGGCGTGAAATGGATGACGACGCGATGGCGAATGTCGTTTACGTCGATTCGCGTGGCGGCGCCATGAAAGAATCCGGCGATGTGATTCTTTCTGGCGCGAAAATCTACGCAGAGCTAGGTGAAACACTTGCCGGCAAGGTTCCATCGCGCGCGAACGAAACGACCATTTTTAAATCGCTCGGGATGGCCGTAGAGGATATTGTAGCGGCCTTATTAGTTTACTCAGCAACGACAGCTTAACGCGAGAATAACCAGCCTACGACCGCATAGGCGATCGCAATACAAACGCTTGCAAAGCGCAAACACGCCGGAAGAATTGCAGGCAATGTCCGGCGATACGGAAAACCTCTATGCGAAAATCGCGCACCCGGTTGCTGAAGGAGAGTTAATGGAATCGAGCGCCAGGAATATTCATGCGCTGTTGGGCGGCGCGCCTTCTGATCTCTATTTGCGATCTGTCAGCGAACTCGTTGACGCCGCTGAATGGCCGGAACTAAACGATCGTTTCTACCAGACGCTCGCATTCGGGACAGGGGGTCTGCGCGGCCGCACCATCGGCAAAATTGTCACTGCTGCAGAACGCGGAAACGCGCGTGAAAACGACCGCCCCGAGTTTCCGTGCGTCGGAACAAACGCGATGAACTTTTTCAGTATCAGTCGCGCGACGCGGGGGTTGGTAGCATACCTGCACGATTGGAATCGAGCGGAAAAAATCATAGCCAAACCGAAGGTCGTCATCGCGCATGACCCACGATTTTTTTCCAAGGAGTTCGCTCAGCTTGCCGCCAGGGTCGCATCCGAGAATGGCTGCGATGCGTTCGTTTTCGAAGGTGCGCGGTCGGTGCCGGAACTTTCATTTGCGGTTCGTCATCTCCGGGCTAGCGCCGGCGTGGTGATCACAGCGAGTCACAATCCACCGTACGATAATGGTTACAAAGTTTACTTCAGCGACGGCGCCCAGGTGATAGAGCCTCACGCGAGCGGGATCATTGCAAAAGTGAACGCCATAAGCTCGGAAGCGTATACGCCCATGCCAAAAGGCAGGCAAGGCAAGATAACAGTCATCGGCACGGAAATCGACGAGGCGTACATGCGGCGCCTGGAAACGCTCGTTCTGGATCCAACAGTGATTCGCGAGGCTAAATCGCTGAAGATTATCTACACCCCGCTGCACGGGATTGGCAGCGTGATCATCAAACCGATGCTCAAACGGCTGGGTTTCAATTTCGACGTCGTGCCGGAGCAAGACCATTTTGATGGCCGATTCCCGACGGTAAAATCACCAAATCCGGAAAATGCCGACGCGCTAACGATCGCAATTAATTTGGCGGAGAAGGAAAGTGCCGATGTGGTACTCGCGACTGACCCAGATTGCGATCGGATGGGCGCGGCGGTTCGTGCAACAGATGGAAAGATGAAATTGCTCACCGGGAACCAGATCGGTTCGCTCCTTGCCTGGTACCGAACCAAGCAACTCTTCAAGAAAGGCATTCTTGACAAAGAAAACGCGTCCCGCGCGGTCATCATCAAAACCTTCGTTACTACTGATCTGCAAAGGGCGATTGCCGCAAATTACGGTCTGCGTTGCGTCGAAACGCTGACGGGCTTCAAATACATTGGCGCAAAACTTGGAAATTATGAACGCACAATCCCGGAACAACTGCGACAGAATTACGTCGATCTTTCCGAAGGTGAAACACGGAAACTTCGCCTCGAACATTCCTCATTTTATGTTTTCGGGGGTGAAGAAAGTTATGGCTATAGCGGCGCGGATTTTGTACGGGACAAAGACGGCAACGGGGCCGTGATCATGTTTTGCGAAGTGGCTGGATACGCAAAGGCGCACGGCAAAACGATCGATCAATTGCTCGATAATATTTATTCCGAGTTCGGTTATTTCGCCGAGAAAAACGGCTCGCTCGTTTTCGAGGGGGCGGAAGGCGCAGCAAAAATCGCGCGCCTGATTAAATCTTACGCCACCGAACCGTTCACAGAAGTTCTCGGTTCAAAAGTGACGAGCGCTAAAAATTTCGAGACGGATAGAATTGAAGACGTGGAAGGCGATCAAATTCCAAAAGAAAAAATGTTGATGTTTGAGTTAAAGGACGCAACACGCATCGCAGTGCGACCGTCGGGAACGGAACCGAAGATCAAATTTTATCTTTTCGCGCACCGCCGGCCGGAGAATGGAAAATTCGATTCTACGGAGCTTGATCGGATCAAGAAGCAAGTGGGAGAAAAACTCGATCTTCTTTGGGATTGGCTACAAGAGGACGCTGGGTCACGTCTGAGCAAATAGTGGAAGCGAAACGGCTACCTAGAGTGCTGCAGGTGTGGCCGTGGCTGGCAGCAATCACGAGCGGACTTCTTTATACTGCGTGTTTTGCGCCGTTTAATTTCACGTGGCTGTGTTGGATTGCTCTCACGCCTCTGATCGCTGCAGTTTGGTTTTCACGTAAGGAGTCGCGCCATCGCTGGCTTCGTAATCTTCTACTGGGTTACGTTGCCGGACTGACGTTTTTCTGGGCGACGTTCTCCTGGCTCACAACTGTTACGGTCCTTGGCTGGTTTGTTCTCCAATTCTACATGGCGATTTACTTCGCGCTTTGGGCATGGTTTTGCTGTCTGCTCCAGCCGCGAGAGAAAAAGCGAGAATCAGGTTCGACGAAATGGGATCGAATGCTGGCTCAAGCTCGCAGCACCGCAGCCTCACCGCGATCGCCGTGGACAAAATCAACAAATAATTTGTTGCTTGCCTTCCTTCTTGCTGCCGCGTGGGTAACAGTAGAATGGCTGCGCGGTTGGGTGTTCTCCGGTTTCGGTTGGAATGGCCTTGGCGTAGCGCTGCATGGCAACTGGCCGCTAATCCAGGTGGCGGAGTTCACCGGTGTTGCTGGTTTATCATTCATGGTCGCGTTTGCGAATGTCATCGTAGTTACAACGGTGTACCGCTTGATCGTTGAGGCGCGCACGCATTCTGTGCGCCCGCATTTTGATTTGACGTTAACGATGGCCGCGATCGTAGGCGTCCTCACTTTCGGACTTCGAGCAACCCAGGTTTCTCGACCGACAAAACCGCTACGGGTTGCCGCCGTGCAATCG
>JBEDUS010000042.1:0-4338 GCA_040414975.1 Candidatus Udaeobacter sp. | reverse complement strand
CAGACTGTGGTGCGTTGGTAAGTGAAACTCGCGGCCGCATCGAGGTTGTTAAAAACATACCCCCACTGCGCCGGCGTATCGAGTGTGGCGTGCACGATGGTGAAATCGTGCACCCGTGTCTGGAGGGGTAAACTGCGCAACCACTCCTTGTCCTTCTCCGATAAATGGTCACGGGTCCACGCGATGGCACGCTCGGCGACCTCATTAAAATCGCCCGGAGGCGAGAGACGCGACGCAGCTTCATCGTGATTGCCTTTCACAACAGGACAGTCCAGTTCGCGAACCAGTTCCAAGCATTCTTTCGGATTTGCATTGTAGCCGACGACGTCGCCCAGACACACGAAGCGTGTGCATTTACGCGCGCGTGCGTCAGCCAGCACCGCTTCCAACGCCTCGAGATTGGCGTGAATATCGCTAAAGATTGCGAAGCGCATAAGATCCCCTAAGTCATAAAAAGTCACAACCTTACAGCGAAATCACGCTGACGCTCGAAAGATTTAACGTTGCGGTCTTTTCAGAGACCCCATGTTTTGATTACTTATCGATGCGCGCCTTCTCTATCCGGAATCCGCCGAACCTGCGGGATGTTGAGTTTGTCTCCGAGAGATTTCAGCCGCGCGATCAGAGTCGGCAGCCGTTCCTGCGGGCCCTCGGCATACAGCCTGCGCAGGCGTTCATATGCCTCGTGCTCGCGGCCTTCGCAGTAGGAAAGCTCGTAAGCTGAGAATCGCCCGTCGTAGGTCGCTGCTCCTGGCAAGGCCGCTGCCTCGGAGTAGAATTCGGAAGCGCGCTCGTGATCCTTGTACTTTTCCTTGTACAAGCGGGCGAGTGCCTCATAGAGTTCAGGGCGATCGGGGTTATTTTTTATTCCCCGTTCAAGGAAATCCTTTCCCAGCGCGAAATATTCGCGCTGCGCTTTGACTCGCAGCGCAAGCCGCGGTTGGGTCGTGTCGTTCATCGCTGCCACGCTTGCGTTCCAAGCCATATGCCACGCGGCGATGTCCCAAAACAAAAGGACCCGGGGCTGCAACGTCGTGATGTGCCGGAACAATAACAATATTCGGCCCCATTCGGTGCGTTTCCATGCGACGTGTGCCTGGATGAAAAGCGCGTCAGCAACGATCGCTCGAAATCCGCTTAGGGCGGCAATGAAACCGAGTTGACCAATCTTTTCGCGAAGATCGAGATTAAATTCGACACCACGAAAATGTTCCTGGGGATGAAGCGTTGCCAGGTCGCGCTCTATCGGCAATTTGATACCGCCCAACCCAGCCAAAATCGCGAGTGCCAGAAGCGCGCGCATCATAATTCCTTCCCGTAGAAGACGAACGCCGCGAGTAGCGTGTAGATCGTCGTGTAGAAAGCGCCGAGCAGTGCGGTCTTGGCAAAAACAGCCAGTGAGATAGCGGTTCCCGCGACGATGTCATCCACCAGATTGAACGCCTGCAAGTCCGGAAACAGGAGGGCCACGATTGCGAGAAAGACGCGGGCAAGCAGTCCACTGCTGTGTTCCTGCAGCCAATATTCGCGTGCAGTCGCCTGCAAATGGCCGATGAAATAAATGAAAGCCATTACAACAATGGTGAAAATGTTTGTGGTCGCGAACGTAGAAACGAAAAGGGTCAGTGCGGCGAGCAAACATGCCTTTAGGTAAATGATGACAATTCCGAGCAGGACATCGATGTTGAGGGCTGAGGATCGGATCATGCGCAGCGCGTCGGCGATTTGTTCCGGCGGTGCACTGGCCATTTGTCGCAATGTTGTGTGGATCACAGCTTGCTCACGCAAATACAGCACCAGCAGAAAAGCTGCGCTCATCACCAGGGTGCTGATTGCAAGCAGCAGAAGAACGCCCGCAATTTTGCCGAGGACATATTCAAAGCGAGGCACGGGTTTGGCGAGAATTGTGTAAACCGTGCGGTCTTCGATGTCCTGGGGAAGCAGCCGCGCAGTCCCAACGATTGCCAGCAGCGAAGTAAAGATCGAGATCGCTCCGAGCGAAACGTCTTTCAGGATTTGAAACTCCTGCTGAAAAGAGAACTGCGCCATGAAGATCGAGCTGCCGATCAAAAGCAGCGCAAAAACAAGCAGCACGTAAAACACTCTCAGGCGCGTCAGCTCGGTAAGCGTATTGAATGTGATCGCGAGGATCCGCGAGAAAGAGAAAGCGCGATAAGGTTTTGCCAACGTTGAAGCGTTGAAACTTTGAAGCGTTAAATCTTGTTCGGTGGTCGCCATATCTGTTTCGTCATTCGCCCGCCGCGCCCGTAGGTCGCTGCGGCGACCGAAGCCGGATCATTTGTGGTTCGCCATTGCCTTCGTCATTCGACGTTCGAGCTTTGTCATTTTTGGTCGCTTCCAGGAACAATCTCTCCAGTGTGGTCGTCGACTTTCGGCGTTCGATTAGCTTTGCGTCTGACCGGTTGATGATCGATTCGATTTCGTTGACGAGCTGGGCGGACGCGTCGGCGATGACAAGCTCGGTTTGATTTTCAATTGCAATCAATTCCTGCAGATGCCCTTCGCGTACCAGCACGCCATCCGCGACAATGCCGACCCGATCACAAATTTCCTGCGCTTGGGCAAGAAGATGCGATGAGAGCAGAACCGTGATGCCTCGGCGCTTCAGGTCGAGAATCAAATCGCGAATCTCGCGCGAGCCTGCCGGGTCGACGCCGGCGGTCGGTTCGTCTAACACGACCAGTCTGGGCTCATGAATCAATGCCTGTGCGAGACCAATGCGTTGCAACATTCCCTTGGAATAGGTACCCAGGCGCCGTTGGCGCGCTTTGGTCAAACTGACGAGCGCTAGCAATTCGTCTATGCGTTCCTTTAGTCGGGCGCCCCGCAACCCGCAAAGGCGCCCAAAGAAACGCAGCGTTTCTTCTCCAGTAAGATATTTGTAGAAGTAAGGATTTTCGGGCAGAAAACCGACTGCTTGGCGGCTTTCCACGAGACGACTATCGCGTTCAAAGATCTCTGTGCGGCCGTGCGTTGGCGAAACTAGCCCGAGAATTATTTTGAGAGTTGTGCTTTTGCCGGAACCATTCGGCCCGAGCAGGCCGAATACTTCACCCGGTTCGATGCGGAGGTTGAGGTCCTTTACGGCGACAATCCCACGAGCGGGATGCAAAGGAACGGGAAAGATTTTTGTCAGTCCGTGAACCGCGACTGCTGGACCCGCCTCCGCGTGGCTTCGGCGCGGCGAGTCAGTCATGGCGAATTTCAAATCCGCGAGCTGTAACCGGTTTTTCCAATGTGTTTTCCGTTTGTTTGTGAATCAGCGCGTGAAGCTCGCCCTGCGCGATGGCGTCGAGAAATGCGCGTACTTCATCTTCCTCCCCTGTAACCTGAAGTTCCACGCGCCCATCCGCCAGATTGCGAACCCAGCCGGTTACGTCAAAGCCCTTGGCTGCATGACCTACGCTCCAGCGAAACCCAACGCCTTGCACATTTCCCTCATAAAAAACCTGGAGCGAAATCATCGGCGTGCTGTTGAGCTGCTGATGTTAATTGCTTGATGCCGGACGCAGCGCGCACGAACACGCGACATCGGTTCATTTGTACGAATAAACTAAACAAAACGTGCTCGCGTCGCCTTCGAGTAGATCGACTGACACAAAATACTGACCACTGTTACTCGGCGAAAAACCGGCCGCAGCTTTCTCTCCGTTGTCGTAGCTGTCCGTAGTCATCTGTTTTCCGGTCTCGTCATAGACGCTAACTGCAACTTTTTTTGCCGGTTCCGTCGCGCCGACGGAAAACCAATACTGGTTTCCGGCGTAGAGATTCACGGCAATCAGTGAGTGCTCGTGTGGTTTGACAACCCCGCACCAATGTCCGTCGCGGATCTTAAAACCGTCGTTCGAAAATGCTGCAGCAACGTCTAGCGCATCTTTGCGCGACTGCACCTCAGCGTCTGTGTCTCCACGCACAGTGATGCTGATAATCAGCGCAAGAACCGATAATGGAATCAGCAGTCTATGATTCATTTTGGCGCTTCTTTATTTTCTATTTCCTGCATCAGTTTGCTGACCGCTTCATTGACCTTCCGTACTTCCTCAACATCCGGCGCGTTGCCTGCAGGGAAAGAAACCATCTTTTCAATTTTGGTAAGTGCGTCACTAACATCTTTGACCAGTGGGTCGTTACGCAGTTCAGGTGAGATTTCGTTGATTTTTGACTGCATAAAATGAACGAGAGCCGGCTGCCGCAGGACCTTCGCGCTGCGCTCGTCGTAGTTCTGCAGGATCGCAGAGGTGACTACCTGTGTGCCCCGAATCCAACCACCGAGACTCACCAGAATTACCAGGTCTTGGTCAGCGTGCGATTGCATCG
>JBEDUS010000041.1:0-3287 GCA_040414975.1 Candidatus Udaeobacter sp. | reverse complement strand
TGACAACGGTATGTCTGTGGATCGCGACAGGGTGGTCTCCCGGGAGACCCCGCTTCGAGCGTGAACTCCATTCCATGCTGCGCTTTGGGGGAGCGCTCACGTTAATTAATCTCATCGTATATGTCGCCTATAATCTGGAAAAGGTCCTGCTGGGCCGCTTTTGGGGCGCAGAAGCGTTGGGTCTCTACGGCAGGGGCTACCAACTGATTAACCTGCCAACTGACAATATCAATGCCACCTTCTGGGGTATCGCGTTTTCAGGTCTCTCGCGAGTTCGCAATGAGCCCAACCGCTTCAGGAGCTATTTCCTGCGGGGTTATTCTCTGGTCTTGGCCCTAACAATCCTAATCACCATTGCGGCCGCTCTCTTTGCCCGCGATTTGATCTTTGTTGTTCTGGGACCGAAGTGGAAAGATGTCGTGGACATTTTCCGCCTGTTGACGCCGACCGTTTTGGTGTTCGCCCTTATTAATCCGCTGGCCTGGTTGCTTTTCTCACTGGGGATGATGAGGCGAAGTTTGAAAATTGCGCTTGTTCTGGCCCCTGTTGTAATTGCGGGCTACGCCATAGGACTACCTTACGGGCCGAGAGGCGTAGCAATCGGCTACTCTGGGGCAATGCTTTTGTTAGCTCTGCCGATTACCGCATGGAGCGTACATGGCACGGCAGTTTCGTTATGGGATGTCCTGCGAACCGCAAGTCGGCCGGTAGCATCGGGCATCGCAGCAGCGGCCGTGGCTTTTGGGTTTGAATACGTTTACGGCCCGTCGTTGACTCCCCTTCCGAGGCTCATTATTGGGAGCATTGTTCTCATTGGTACATATGTTGGCATGCTCCTCTTTGTAATGGGACAAAAAGCAGTCTATTGGGATCTCCTCCGTGGCATGTTGAGGCGTTCGATGGCTGAGGAGAGTTCCCTCGTTCCGGCGTAAGGAATGATTGGGCCCTGCAAACTCACGGAGACCTTTATTCCTCCAGTAGCGGTCTTTGAGTTAGAAAAAGCGAAGCCAACCGAGCAGCGACCCGCCCCGCAAGAACGATGGTGGCTGTTGTTTAGTGGTTTTTTGCTGCTCGTCGTGGTGATCGCGGCGAGCCGATGGATAATTGATCATCCCTATGCCATTCACTGGGATGAGGCTCTGTATTTCGATAATGTCCTGCGAGATTTGCACAATCTCTATAGCCGAAACCTGCGACAACTGGGCTCTATCCTCATTGGCGGCGACATCCGTCGCCCACCTGCGAACCTGCTAATCGCACTGCCATTCCTGGTTGTGTTTGGTTTTCACACAGCGGTCGCGCGATTTGTGACATTGGCCTCCTGGCTGGCGAGTGCTGGATTGATATTCGTGACGAGTCGCCGCATCGGCACTGTGTCCGCAGCCGCGCTCGCTGTTCTGGTGTTTTGCCTATCGCCTGAAGTAATCGCTGCCAGCATCTTCTTCAGCACAGAAGGTCCGCTGTTTCTGGCTACCGCGATGATGTTCTATTTTCTTTGCGAGTATTGGAAAGGCGAAGCGGAACATCGACGTAATTGGATCGGCCTGGGGTTCGCACTCGGTCTTGGAGTTTTGTCAAAGAGCAGTTTCGTTCTCGTTGCATCGCCCGCGCTCGCTGCGACACTTTTCTATTCACGTCGGCACCGCAACGCCGTTGCGGCCTTACGCTCTTTTTATAAAGCCGGCGGGGTTGCGTTCGTCATTGCTGCGCCGTGGTGGCTCAAGAACTTGCTTCCGGCTTTGACTTATAGCTTTTTTGCGAGAGAGCAACCGCGAAATTCATTGGGGAACCCTTCGCTCGTGACCTGGGCAAAATGGTTCTTCACCGTTGTTGTTAGCCTGATTGGACCGGGTACAAGCATTCTGATCGGACTTGCAAGCATCCTCGTAATTCGCCAGCTGCTGACGAAGAGAGGGGTTCTTATCGGAAAGGCTCAGGAAGCGGCGCTCGTTAGCTGCATGTGCGCTGTTGTACCGCTTTTGGCGCTGCAACTTTCCGGAACGAACCACCAACTTCGATATCTTTGCCCTGCTGTTATCCCCTTTTCCGTCGTTGTAGCTGTGCTTGCAGATCTCACGGGTTGGATTCATTCCCGAGCAGGCGTCGCCGGTGCTGCTCTGGCCTTCGGTGCCCAAGTAGGGATGCTAGTTGCCCCGGTCATTTTCCCAAATCACCGTCCCGTTGACCTCGGATTTTTCAATGGTGCCCTGCCCTGGCGGGTTATGGCTCGGTTTGAACAATGGGATTGGACACCACTTAGGAACATGGCTCAGAGCTGTGGCTTAGAAAAACCCAAGATCGCGTTTCTCGGCATGGGGCGGCCGTTGAATCCGCCTCAACTCGAGTACGCGTGGTTTGTCGCCCGCGAGTCTCCTTCAGAGAAAGACGGTTTCGCCGAGCCAATATGGTTGTGGCGGTACGAGCAGGGGCCGATACGGTGGGAGCAGGTTATCAGTTCAGCAGAACAGAATGACATCGTTCTGGTTGCGCCGACATTTGTGGGAGAAGCTACCGATCACGAGGACCTCGACAATCAATACAATGGTGAATTCGCCGAACGTTTAAGTCGGGACGCTCATTTCGGTCAAGCGCTTCGGCTCGAAATGGGTAGGTTCGGGCCAGTCGACGTTTTGGCGTTTCGAAATAGAACGCTCGTGTGTGCGTCAACCGAAGTGAAACAGCTGTCACGTTCGGTCGTCTCCTCGGAGAACTATGACCCCGCTCGTTAGTTTTGTCGTCCCTTGCTATAAGCTGGCTCATCTGCTGCCGCAGTGCGTCAACTCAATCCTGAAGCAGACCTACCAGGAATACGAAATTCTGATTATGGATAACTGCTCGCCGGACGATACTCGGGAGGTTGCGAAATCGTTTAACGATCCGCGAGTTAAGTACATTCGCAACGAGAGGAACATCGGGCATGTCCGGAATTTCAATAAAGGTATTCAATTGGCGCAAGGCAAATATATCTGGCTGGTTTCGGCCGACGATTGGCTGACGAGTCCGATCGCATTGGAACGGTATGCCCATTTCATGGAGCGCAATCCTGGCGTGGGTTATGCCTTTTGCCGCGCGATTGAAGTACGAGGTGCAAAAGAAAGCGGCATAGCAGTGTGGACAGATTTCGGGCAGAAGGATCGCGTCTGGCGAGGACCGAAATTCCTGATGCGGCTGATCCAAGGGAATTGCGTAGTCCTATCAGCCGCAATGGTTCGAAAGGAATGTTACGAGAGATTCGGTATGTTCTCGGCAGAGATGCCGCATGCCAACGACTGGTATTTGTGTTGCGT
>JBEDUS010000040.1:0-3743 GCA_040414975.1 Candidatus Udaeobacter sp. | reverse complement strand
CCTGGGGCGGCGGTATCGATGCTAAATACTTTTTCCATCGTTATTTCGGTGTCGGAATCGAGGGTTGGATGGTTAATTCGAGACAGGCGCGCGAAAATGATTTTGCTGATTTTAGCGATGACATTTTTCAGCAAACCTTTAACCATGTGAATAAAGGCATCGGAGCTGTATTGGGTACATTGACCTTGCGCTACCCGATTCCTTGCACGCGTTTCGCACCTTACATCTTTGGCGGTGGTGGCGGGATCTTTGGCGGTGGCCAGAGGCCGATCAATCGGTTTTTTCGCGAACGCGAGCCAGGCGATAGACCCGTAACAGGACCCGGTGGGCTTATTAGCAATGGCGGCGAGGGCTTCGACATCCTTAAGACGATTGGTCATACTGATTCTGAGTCACAGGGAATCGGCCAGATCGGCGGCGGCATGGAAATTCGCATCACACCGCACATCGGCTGGGTTAATGATTTCAGCTGGAATTTTGTGGAGGGGCCCAAGAATAACTTTGGTATGGTCCGCACTGGAGTGAATTTCGCGTTCTAACAAACCCGAGAATTGCATTTGCTAAAGCGGCGTCCGGAACACCGGACGCCGTTTTCTTGTACGAGTTCGGTCTGCTTTTTCGTTATTGACATGGGTACAACACCGATGTTTGCATTCTGAAGCCGAGGATAGACTTAACCAAAGGAGAAATAAGATGAAAAGATCGGTCTTGGGGTTGTTATGCGTCGCTGCAATCACTTCGGCAGCGATTGCTGGGACTGAAACTTATTCAGGAAAGGAGATGAAACAGGTGGCACCGCCACCGTGTCCCCAATGGTACGCAGACAACGAGTTTAACGTCAGTCTGTGGGGCACATACGTTTTTACGGGAAACAATTGGCAGGATGATCGCTATCTCGAATCCGATCACGCCTGGGGCGGTGGCGTTGACTTCAAATACTTTTTCCACCGCTACTTCGGTGTCGGTATTGAAGGATGGGCGGTGGATGCCAGGCGTGCGTTTGAGGATGTCTTCATCGATCTAAATAACGGCATTTTCGACGTGCATACCGGACACGAGAGCCGCGCCGTGGGTTCTGTGCTAGGCACATTGACGCTGCGCTACCCGATCCCTTGCACCCGCTTCTCGCCGTACATTTTTGGTGGAGGCGGTGGAATCTTTGGTGGGGGGGAAAAAACGAACGTTGTTGTGAACGATGGAATTATTCGCACCCAACAAACCGGTTCGGAATCCCGGGCAATTGGTCAGGTCGGCGGCGGCATGGAAGTTCGTTTGACGCCGCACATTGGCTGGGTCAGTGATTTCAGCTGGAATTTTGTGGACGGACCCCATAACAACTTCGGCATGGTTCGCACTGGGGTTAATTTCGCGTTCTAACGGATCCAGAATCGTATTTAGCAAGCGGCGCCCGGAACATCGGACGCCGCTTTTGTTTTGCAGATCACGTCGGCGATTTTTGAGCACGTGAAAAGCGGCAACGCTGAGCCTCGCGTCGGTCAACTGCGATTGGCGTTTGCGAACGTCGTTGTGCGTACGAAATTGTAGCGATGTCATTTGTCGAGACGCTGGATAGTCTGGCCCTGAAGAAATCAGAGCTGGTCGAGCGATTCGAGCACCTGATTGCGCCGAAATCCGACCAGGAACTCGAAGCGATGGTGCAAACTTCGCGGTCGCTCACGCTACAAAATTTTGGGCGTACGATGCGCCTGTTCGCTCCGCTGTATCTTTCCAACGAATGCATAAATAATTGTCGGTACTGCGGTTTCTCGCGCGACAATCCGATCCTTCGCGTTACGCTCGACGTTCATGAAGTCGTAGCTGAAGCGCAGCATCTGGCCCGCGAAGGATTTCGTCAGGTTCTTCTTGTCGCGGGCGAGCACCCAAAATTTGCGGGCCGCGATTATCTTGCCGAATGCGTTCGTGCGCTGGCTCCTGATTTTTCGTCGATCTCGGTCGAAGTAGGCCCGATGGAAACGCAGGATTACGTGCCGATTGTCAATGCTGGCGCGGAAGGGCTGGTCGTTTATCAGGAAACCTACAACCGGAGCGTTTACTCGGAAATGCATACCGCCGGGCCTAAACGCGATTTCAATTTTCGGCTCGATTGCGCCGAACGCGCTTATGCGGCCGGTTTTCGCAGGCTTGGCATCGGCGCGCTGATCGGTTTGTCGCGCTGGCAGGATGAAACGATTGCATTAGCAGCGCATTTGGAACATTTATTTAAACACTGCTGGCAGGCGCAAATCACGGTAAGCTTGCCTCGTCTGCGGCCGGCCGCTGGCGGATTTCGTCCGCTTTTCTCGATGACTGATCGCGAACTGGCGCAATTGGTTTGCGCGTTGCGCATTACTTTTCCACAGCTCGGCATCGTGCTGAGCACGCGTGAGCGCGGACCGCTGCGAGACTCTCTGGCGTCAATCGGAGTAACCATGATGAGCGCCGGCAGCCACACCGAGCCGGGCGGTTACACCGGGCAAGGCCGCGAACATCTCCATCGCACGGTGCGAGGTCGCATCGTTGCGCCGGATTATCAGGACGGCGAAGATCAACTCGCCACCAGCCAATTCGAAATCAGTGACGAACGTTCTCCCGCTGAAATCGCGGCAGTGCTTCGTCATCGCGGTCTTGAACCGGTTTGGAAAGATTGGGATCAGGCTCTTTGTGGTGTATGACGATTTCACTCAATGGCCAATCAGTCGATAGCCGCAAAGCCGAAACGATTGCGGAGCTAGTAGAGCGTTATCAATTGCCGCCGCAATCCATTTTGGTCGAGCACAACGGCCTAGCCGTCCATCGACACGAATGGGCAGAGCGAGCATTGGCCGAGGGCGACCGCATCGAATTCGTTCGCGTTGTCGCCGGCGGCTAGAGGCGCCTGAGCGCCATCTCTCTCGTTAAATTTGAGCAGCGCTCTTTACGACGACACGCATTCCGTCTGTTTGGATGACGGTGATGGGTGTTTGTGGCGCGACGAATTCGCCTTCGGTGACAACATCGACTATATGGTCGGCGAAACGCGCTTTACCACTCGGTCGCAAAACGGTCACAGCGGTGCCTTGCGCTCCAGGCGCAAGTGTGAACGCAGTTGCGAACTGTCGTGGTACACCGCCGAGCGATGGTCCCGGCGGATTGGAATCGATCAAAGCGAACCGGCGATAAATGCTCGTGCGCGGCAGATAACGCGCGAGAAGGGCGATCACAATAAACGAGCCCACGATCGCGATGAACATGTTAAGCAAAGGCACTGCGAGCATTTTGCCGGTCGGGAAGAAATTCTGCCCCGGATAGCGATCGATCATCGCCCACAGCAGCGAAGCCAGCATGAGGAAAACGCCGACGACACCGAAAACTATCGTGCTGTGTGCGAAAAAGAGAATCTCGATCAGAACGAGAACCATTCCGAGAATGAACAGGGCAACTACTTCCCAGCCCGCGAGTCCGGCCAAATAATGTCCGAGGAAAAAGAGCGCGAAACAAATCGCCGAGATAACGCCTGGCCATGTCGCGCCCGGGATCTTGAATTCCAAGTACGCACCGAGAATTCCCCCTAACAACAGCAATGGCGCAAGCTCGGTGATCCAAAACGCGACTCGCTCGAAACCGGTGGGCTCGATTGTGACCATATTGCCTTTGAGACCGGCCCTTTGGATTAGTTCGGCAAGCGAATTGACGACGCCTTCTGCGAGCAAGGGCTTGCCATTGATCCGTTCAGTCGCCTCCTGAGCATCGAGAGTGAGGACTGC
>JBEDUS010000039.1:0-2538 GCA_040414975.1 Candidatus Udaeobacter sp. | reverse complement strand
ACCTTGCTAGTGAGTTCGACTTTGCGCCGATGGGTTCGGTACTTCCCGAGCAGCTACCAGTATTTGAGGTCGTAGGCGGCGCCTTTCGACGGTGCGATGGCCAGATGGCGCGCTCAATTTTTCTCGCAGCTAAGGAATTGTAGGGACGGTTGATTCGTTCATGCGCGTAAAGAACGTCAGGCGTCTTCGTGTGCTGGTTGTGGACGAGGAACTGCCATGGCCTCCAAACAGCGGCAAACGTGTGCGTACCTGGAATTTGTTACGGCGACTCAGCGACCGACATGATCTTCACTGGATCGCCTATGGCCCGGTATCCGAAGAGGCGAAGCTGACATTCCGTCAGCAGGGCATCAGCATCGATGTGCTTGATCCGCTTCCTCCCAGTAAGGGGATCCGCTTTTATGGCCGTCTGTTGGCAAGTCTCCTTTCAGGTTATCCCTATTCAGTCGTAAAGCACTTCACGTCTCGCCTGCAACATCGGATCCTCGAAGCCTGCGAGTTGAAGCAGTTTGATCTGGTGCATTTTGAATGGACGCCCTATGCACGATGTAAATCCTCCAATCTTCCCCGACTCATCGTTGCCCACAACGTTGAGTCGGATATCTGGAGGCGACGTGCGCAAAACAGTAGCCGTTTCATCGGACGTCATTTTTTTGGGATTCAGGCGAGCCGAATGGAAGCTTTTGAGCGTAAAACGGCGGAGAACGCCGACTGTATCGTGGCAGTTTCAGAACTAGATGCTGAGAGATTCCGCTCCTATGGCGCACCCGTTACGATTGTTCCGAACGGTGTGGATCTGGATTATTACCAGCCAACAACGGAGACTTCCGAAAACCAGTCTCTTCTATTCGTCGGCTCGCTCGATTGGCATCCGAATATAGACGGCGTGACGGAGTTCGTGCGGCACGTCTTGCCGCTCGTTCGTAGTCGAAAGCCGCAAGCCACACTCCGCATCATCGGCCGGCGCCCGAGCAGTCAGCTCGCGATGGAGTTGCAACGAGTGGAAGGCGTCAACTTTGTGGGTGAGGTGGCTGACGTGCGCCCCCATTTGGCACAGGCGTCGGCGGTAATCGTTCCTCTTCGCATTGGAGGCGGGACCAGAATTAAAATTCTCGAAGCGATGGCGATGGCGAAACCCGTGATTTCCACCTCGATCGGGGTAGAGGGCCTAGCGATACAGGATCAGTGTGATTTCTTGCTGGCAAATACCCCATTGGAATTCGCGGCTCGAATCGATTCACTTTTCGCGGATGTCCAGCTACGGACGCGTCTCGGTCGGAATGGCCGCTTGCTCGTCGAGAGATTGTATGGGTGGGATTCGTGTGCAGACAAGCTCGAGGAGTCCTGGCTTTCGGTGGCTGGTATGTGCGCAACGGCCGCAGCCGGGCCTCCCTTCGCCGTTGGGGCTATTCGATGAAGCAGTGTATCTTGCATTTGCGTGCTAGTAACTTCGTGGGCGGTCCCGAAAAGCAGATCCTTCAGTACGCGAACTGCAACTTCGGGGGTCGCATCAATGTATGCATCGCGAGTTTTTGTGACGAAAACGAAGGAATCGATCTCCTTCGTGAAGCATCCAACCGCGGTAGTCTTGTTTTATCACTGCCCGCCGATTCGACAACTGCCTCCATCCAAATGCTGGCCGAAGCGATTCAAAAACTCAATGTGCAGTTGCTGTGTGTGCATGGATACAAAGCCGCCGTGGTTGGAGCGGTCGCTGCAAGGCTGACGGGTGTTCCCTATGCTTGCTTTCTGCGAGGATGGACCAAGGAAAATCGAAAAGTCGCATTCTATGAAAAGTTAGAAAGACTCTGCGTGCGCTTTGCGGATCGAGTAGTTTGCTTGTCAGAAACGCAAGCGATGAAAGTCAGAAACACACTGAAAGAGTCTGAGACGCGGGTAGTCATCAATGCAGCTAAGATACGGAATTACACACCCGAGCAGCGGCATGAGGCCAGGCGACGACTCTGTGCGATCGCGGGCTTCGACGCCAAAAACTCCGTGGTGGTTGCAGCCGGAAGGTTGAGCCCTGAGAAAGGGACTGCAACTCTCGTACAGGCTGCCCAGATATTGAAAGCTGCTCATCCGGATATCCAGTTCGCGATTTTTGGCGATGGGGTGGAACGAGAACATCTTTGCCGGCAGGTATCGAGCCTCGGGTTAAGTCAAACCGTTCGGTTTCTGGGGCACCGCAGAGATTTCCCGGAGCTTCTAAGTGGCGCCGACCTGCTGGTTAACCCGTCGCTAACTGAGCAGATGCCCAATGTCGTGCTCGAGGCCATGAGTGCCGGAACACCTGTCTGTGCAACCGCTGTAGGAGGTGTTCCAGAGCTTGGACGTGACGATGCAATAGCGCTGCTCGAACCCGGGAATCCAAATCAATTAGCTCAGGTCATTCGAGAGCTAATCGAAGATCCCTCACGACGCCGCGCGCTCCAAGTGAAAGCAAAGCAACATCTCCTCAGCGACTTCTCCCAAGCGAAGCAGGCGTCGCAACTGGAATCCCTTTACCGTGAGTTCCTTGTGCTCACTGAGGAGCGG
>JBEDUS010000038.1:0-5657 GCA_040414975.1 Candidatus Udaeobacter sp. | reverse complement strand
CAATCCCTGCTGATCTTACTCCTGACAGTCGCGATATGTGCAGAGTGGAGTCTGCGAGCGAAAGACGGCGCGGTTGTCGCAAAGGATTCCAGTACCTGGAGTATCGTCAGTGGAGTGGCATGGGGATTGGCGATCTGGACCTCGGCTTATGAGCCACTGGTTTTATTTCTGCTTGTGATGGTTGTCGCCGCAGTTGAAAACCCGAAGGCTGTTTCGGCCAGATTTCGGCGCACTGGTTGGGTCTATTTTCTTCTCGTCATTGTGATCGCGCTTTTGATTGAGCGACGCGTTTCGTCATTTTTAATTTTATATTCGAGCCCGTTGTTCCAAAACTGGTCGCACACAATTGGCGAGCTCGCGCATGTCTCACCGGCAAATCCAGTCTGGTTGCGCTGGACGGGTTATCTACTTCTCGTTGCGCCGTTCCTTGTTTGGATCAGCGCAACCGAGCCCAGGCCTCCAGGTGAGCCTACTACGCCTGCGTTTGTTCTCGTGCTTCTCGTTAGCGCTTATATCCTGACAATTTGGCAGGCGCGGTGGGGATACTTTTTTGTACTGCTCTTTGCTCTAGCGCTACCCACATTGCTCGAGCCCATCAAATCGCGTACGGCAGTCTGGGTCGTATTTCTTCTTTCGATCTTTCCGGTTTTGGGCGATTGGGACGAAAAACTCTGGCCAAATGAAGAGCGACTCGCTGATCGCGTGGCAGAGCGCAATGAATCGGTGCAGCTGCGGGACCTGGTGCTCGGTTTGCGATCGTCGGAGATTCATCCCTTCCTCGCCCCGTGGTGGCTTTCACCATCGATCGCGTATTGGTCAGGGCAAGCAGGAGTCGCCGGGAGCTCGCACGAAAGTCTCGACGGTATCGCGGACGGCGCGCGATTTTTCCTTTGTGACGATTGGCAGAAAGCGCGCCAAATTTTGGAGAATCGCCAAACGGGGTGGATTGTTGCGTACGATTCCGAACGTGTGGCGCAAAATTCAGAGGCAGTTTTGAATCAGACTTTACCTGCACACCCACTCTGCCGCGTGCCGGATAGGACGCCAACCCAGGCGCCGCCGTTCGTGAGCTTGTCTGCGCAGAACGGGACCTTCAAATTGTACTGGGCTATTCGACGATAAAAAATTGCGCACTAAAGCGAGAAGTCGTTGACATACGTTGGAGGCTGTCACAATACTACCGGATGCTCAAAAGATTCGTCCCGCAAAAGCCGATGCCGCCGGTTGTAGAAAAATCGCGGTATTCGGGAATAGAAGATGACAACAATCATCCTGCGAATGGCGAAGAACCAATAACAACAACAATCATCGATAAACCAAAACCTATGGCAGATCACGGTGGCAAAGACATCCTCTCGAGCGATGTCGAAATCAAAGGCTCGATCAAGTTCCAAAAGGAACTTCTCATCGACGGGAAGGTCGAAGGGGAAATTAATTCCGACGGCGTCTTGACGATTGGTGAAAACGCTGACATTCGCGGCGAGGTAAAAACCAAATCGATCACCGTCTACGGCAAAGTGCACGGCAACATCACGGTGGCCGAGCGTTGCGAACTCAAATCAAAATGCACATTGCAGGGAGATTTGAAAGCAGCGCGCCTTGTCATTGAAGAAGGAGCAACTTTTATCGGCAAGTCCGAGGTCACCAGCGGAACGGTGCCCGCGAAGTCGGCCCCGGCCCGTCCGGAAGTTGTGCGATCCAGCGAGCCGATCAAGGCAGCGTTCGGAGGGCGCGCATAAGGCAAGGGAATTCAGGGGTTAGCGTCCGGTGGCCAATCCGTCGCCTGCAAAAGTCAGTGTGGAATGCCCACACTGTGGCTTCAAGCAGATGGAGTATGCAGCGGCGAAGAGTTCGATTTGTCGTCAGTGTGGCCGCTATTTCTCTCCCTTTACACCGAAACCCGGCTTGAAGTTGCGGGCTCGCGAAGAAGCGCCCGCAGCCCCAAGCTCCTCCATCTTCGGCAAATTTGAGGATTTTTGGAAACGGCAGCGCAGCTCTGTTATCGAGTGTTTCGAATGTAAGCGAAAACAGCAGGTCTGTGGCACGGCTACTTCGACGATCTGCCCGTCGTGCAGCGCACACATTGATCTGCGCGACTACAAAATCACGAGCGGTTTCAGCCGAACGATTCGAACCCGCGGAGACGTGCACCTGTCGGGGAAAGGGGATTTGGGCAGCAGTAGTGTGGTTTGCAGGTGCGCGTTAATTGAGGGCAGACTCCGGGGCAATCTGCATTGCGAGGACACCGCGACGATCAACTTCGCAGGCAAGATGCCGGGTCGTATTAGCGCGCGACGCGTTATCGTGGAGCGCAAGGCCGATATTCATTGCTTTCGACGGATTCAAGCCGAAACCATCGAAATCAAAGGAAGAATGTCAGGAGAGATCATTGCCCAAACCGTCACGATTCAAAGAAAAGGCGCACTCGAAGGCGATGTCACGGCGAGGGCAATTACGGTGGAACAAGGCGGCATGTTTTCCGGTCAACTCGTCATCGGCCAGGCGGATCTTATGCAGGGAGAATTATTGCAGGCACAGAAACCGGATGCGGCGCCCGCTCCGGAGGGTGATTTTTCAGGGGTCGGCCAGCGGCCTTTGCCCGCGACTTAGTAGAAATTTTCTTCATGCAACGACTGCACCCGCGCAGTCCCTACGAGAAACTTGGCGGCTACGTGCATCTGCCGCGTTTGATCGACAAAGCCAGGCTTCACCGCAAAGGACTGCTCAACGGCTACAACTATAAAACTGTAGGGTTCGACAAGCATTTGCTGGCGTTCCTGAAAATTGACGGCGACGCCTTTGAGGAAATCGTCAACAGATTAGATGAGGATGACGCAATCCTAAAGTGGGTGCAGACAAACGGAGCGCCGCACTCCTCCGAAGCAATTGAGCAATGGAACCACGCGATGATTTCACGGCACCCCGATACGGCTGCAAAAAAAGCGCGATTTCTCCACTTTCTGAAGGAGGCCGGTGGTGAAGGACGCAAGGATATTCGTACTTATTTCGATCTAATCGAGTTTGACGAAAGCCGACTCAAGTAAATACCTGATTCGTTAAATTGCACCGTACACCGGATTAACCGATTTACGATTCAACGTGGCAAAGCCAAAATCGCGTCCGCGTTTTCCAGCGTCTCTTTGCTCCCGATATCGAGCCACTTTCCTCTGATCTGGAACGTCTTTACAGGTTTGCGCGAGTACAGCCATTGTACAAAACGGCCAGGCTGATCTGGGTTATTACCGGCTGCGAGATATGTGGTCAAAAGAGAAAGGACCGCGGGAGGATAGTAGTAAAGAGCGATCGCGGCGAGCGTCCCCTGCGGTTTTTTTGGCTTCTCTTCCAAGTGCGTGATGATTCCATCCTCGTTGATTAGCACGTTGCCGTATTTCTTGATCGCTTCAGGGTCGCCAACATCATAGACCCCAACGGTTGCTTCAGTCCCCTTGGCGCAAGCGACAAACCCTTTGAGCGATTCGGTAAACAAGTTGTCGCCGGCAACAATCAGCAAGCTGCTTTGCGCGAGGTTCTCTTTCGTGACAACAAAATTGATGTCTCCAATCGCACCCAGCTTGTCTTCGTCGTTCTTGGAACCATCGTTGACAATTTTGAATTTGAACTCTGGATGTCGATCCTGGTAGCGCTCGCTCCAAACTTGGAAATCGGCTGCGAATTTGTCGTTCGTGACCACATAAATGGTTTCCAACTCGGAAACCCCTTCGAGATTATCCACCACCCATTCGATGATCGGCTTTCCGCCCACGACCAGCAACGGCTTTGCCTTGTTGAGTGTTAGCGGATAAAGGCGCGTTGCATAGCCGGCCGCCAGGATTAGAGCATTCATAAGATCAGGAAAGCAGAGCTGGGCGCGCTTCTTACTACTTTGATTTCGCAGCGCCTCCACTCAAAATTGCATTTTGAAGCCGGAGCTGGATCGCCCTGACGCGATGCGGGTCCGTAATCTTGGCGCGTGTTGAAGCATCCACGGCATACAGTGTATCGATCGCCGCCCCCGCCTGCGTGTTGATGCGAGAGAGGGGAACCAGAAGATTTTCGCGGTCAAGGCAAGTCAGAACATCATAAAGCAAGCCGATCCGGTCCGGTGCCTGAATCTCAATCAGTGCATAAACCGGATGCGTTTTGTTATCGATCGCAATGCGGGTCGGAAATTCAATTCCTGGCGCAAAACGATAGCTTTGGCGCTTCGCCTTTTCGATCAACGGAAGGAAATCAAAGGTCTTGTCTTCGAGCGCTCGACGCAAAGTTTGCTCCACGAGAGCGAAGTCCTGCTGGTGAGTGACAGGGCGCGCTTTTGTGTCGCACACGCGGAAAACACCGAGCATGACATTGTCGCCGCGGAGGAAAATATCAGCGCTCAAAATATTCAAAGGCACAACGGAGAATGAACCGGCCACCTTTGCCAATAACCGTTCACGTTCCCACGTACAGAATGTGACGACGCTGTGTCCCTGCTCGGGCAGAGCCTTCCATTGGATCGCTGGAGCAAGCGGATAGTCTCCCCGACTTGAGACATTCTCAAGAAGCGACCGGAACAGTCTCAGGTGTTCGACAATCTCGGGAATGTCGCTACCGCGAAAATAATTGTCAGGCATGAACTCAAAGTGCGCCTCAATCTCTCCCGCGAAATCGGGCGAAAGATTGGCGGTTACAGAGGCCTGCAAGCTCTCGCGCTCAACCTTTGTTTGCTCGTAGTAAGACTTCTGGTCCGCCAGGCAGCGAGAGGTCTCGTGAAACAATTCCCATACCAGCGATTCTTTCCAATCCGACCACCCCTCCGCGCTTGTACCCTGGCCATCCGCCAGGGTAAGCAGCATCAGCGCGTTCAGGTTTTTCTGATGTTTCACAATGTGGGCGAAGTCTGTAACCGTGGCCGGATCATCGAGATTTCTCTGCTGCGCGACCTGGGAAAGCGTGAGGTGATGATCGACAAGTAGTATGAGCGACTTGCGTTGCTCGGACGACAGTTGCAGGCGCGCCGCGACACGCTGGGCGAAGAGCGCGCTGGCTTCGGAATGTGGCCTGGCGCCTACTGCTTTACCGCTATCGTGTAAGAGAAGCGCAAGATAGAGAACAAATGGGTCCTCCAGTTGCTCAAAAATCTTGCGATACGCGATCAACTTCGGATCAGTTGTCTGCGCAAGCGCATCGAGTTTATCAATGCAGACCAGTGTATGCTCATCAGCCGTGTAACGATGAAGGAACTCATGCTGCACCAGGCAGGTAAGCTGACCGAATTCAGGAATGTATCGGCCCAAAAAATCCACCCGGTGCATCATTCGGAGGATACGACCTGCTCTCCCCTTTTGTGATAGAATCGTTTTGAAGATCTCTCGCGGCCCGCGCGCATACTGATACGTGCGGGTAACCTCGCCGAGGCTTCTGCTCAACAGATCCTCCAGTTCCGGGCTCAGATCCAAGCTCCGTTCCTGCGCAACCTGAAATGCCCGCATCATTTGCTCGGGGTCTTTGCGGAAAACATCGCGGCGCGCCAGATGCAACTGCTTGTTGCGAACAAAGAAAAAATCCCCCACAGGAGTTTTGTCCGCTTGAATCAGCGGAAGAAAACTGAACAAAGAGCGGGTTTTGCTGGTGACATATCCGCTTACGAATTGTTCCGTAATGCGCTCTGTGACTCG
>JBEDUS010000037.1:0-2290 GCA_040414975.1 Candidatus Udaeobacter sp. | reverse complement strand
TAATCCGGTGGACGATTACCGGGGAAAATCAGACCGCCGGCATGTCGAACTACGCCCGGCTCGTCGCTGTCCCCATAATAGGCGTGGGCGTAACGCAAACCGAAAACTGTGTGAACCAGGGTCCAGGACGAAATCACGGTTAACAGCGTGAGCAGCAGATGAAAGGTGAAATGCCCGCCCGTCTGACGCCTGTTTACACTAACGAGAAATCCGACCGCGAAGAGAGCGGCACAAGCGGCGACGACGACAAAAAGAAAGATAAGGAGGCGACTCAGATCTTGTTGCTGCGCTCGCTCGCGCATTTTGCGCTGCGGCGTCATCAAAATTGTCAGCCAATCGAGCGCAAGGATGATGAGAGCAAACCCATTCCAACCTGCAACTACTGCACTCGAGAACCGAACAAAGCCGCGCGAGGCAAAGAATACCGCCACACCCACGGCCAATCCCAAGGCGAGACGTTGACGCGGGTCCTGACGGCAGACGAGATCGACAATGCGCATCTGTGCACTCGAGTTACTGGCATTCACCAGCAGGAGCAAGCTACCATTGCAGCGCAATCCGCATAATCCGCGGTGCAGGTTCTAGCGAGTAGCTTTCTTCACAGCGAAGCCGATGTAACCCCAGCGACCCCATTCGTAATGTGATGTCCGTTGTACGTCGCGGCGGCCGGTCTTCTTATGGTGGGCGTAAGTCTTGGCAACGAATTCGGGAAATGCCGCATTCATCTGCACATCGTGCGACACCAGTAATCCACCATCGCGCAGGCGTGGCCAAAATTGGCGAAACTCCCAGAGCATGTGCCGGTAACTATGCGAGCTGTCGTGCAGAAACATGTCGATGGACGACGGGAGCTCATTTCGCTTGAGAAAATCTTCCACTTTGCCGCGCATCGGCACGAAACCGCCGGAGGCGGCTCGCAATTCGTCCGGAATTAGAGCGCCTTGGTCGCATTCCTCGCTCAATTCAATGCTGAACAGTTTTGCGGTGGTAAGTTGTTCATCTGCAAGTGCTTTCACGATAAATGCCGATGACATTCCGATGTACCCCCCGGATTCGACGATCATCATCGGTCGGAGCCACCGTGTCAATCCGTAGAGCGTTGCGCAATCGAGCGCTCCCATCGCTCCTTCGCTGCCATATGCGTCACGGCGCCGGATCATCTGGCCCATGAATTCGCTTCCCCTGATTTCAGCAGCGAATCGCACAACTGCGTCCCACATCCCATAACAGCGTGTCGATGACAGCGACGCGTTCTCATTCACGTCCACCGACTTACGCCGCCATGCGGGCGAGAATCCCAGCTTGCTTTTCATGGATACAGGAGCAACGACATTCGACTGCGCTTTGAGCTGACGCGAATGCTAATTTGGTGTGTCGATTTGAAGCGTCTACGTGTGCAATCGGCTTCATTGCTCACAGGCGTTCGGCATAAGTCGCGCTTTTCTCGTCGCCAAGCTGTGCTTAATTCTTCCGTTTTCCCCATGAGCAGCAAACCAAAGACGCGCGAGGCGGAGCTTAATTTTGAAAGCGCGATAGATCGCCTCGAAAAAATTGTCGACCAAATGGAGTCCGGCAAACTCCCTCTCGAAGATCTGATCGTGCGCTACGAAGAGGGAATGAATCTGGTAAAGGTTTGCCAGGAACGGCTTGCCAAAGCAGAGCAAAAAATCGAAATCATAGCTCGCAACAACGCTGGAAAGACGATAGTTAAAGATTTTGAGTCCACGCCGGAACCGGCTGCTCCGGCCGAAACCGCAGGTGAATCCGAAAGCACAAATGATGAAATCAAACTCTTCTGAGTCGTCTCAGACTTCTGAGCCGACTTCCGCGCCACGGCGTCTGCTCGACGGGATCCACTCGCCTGCCGACATCAAGACGCTGCGCGAACAGGACCTTCCCCAACTCGCACAGGAAGTGCGGGAAGAATTAATCAGAGTCCTTTCCCAGACCGGAGGGCATCTGGGCCCAAATCTCGGCGTCGTTGAGCTAACGATTGCGTTGCACCGGGTCTTTAACACGCCGCGCGACCGATTCGTAATGGACGTCAGTCATCAAGGGTACGTCCACAAAATGTTTACCGGGCGGCTCGATCGTTTTAATACGATGCGCCAATTCGGCGGACTCAACGGTTTCCTTTTGCGCACCGAGAGTGAACACGATTGCTACGGCGCCGGCCATGCGGGAACGGCGCTCTCCGCCGGTCTGGGCATGGCGGTTGGACGCGACCTCCGCGGTGGCGACGAGAACATCATCGTGGTAGCAGGCGACGCCGCATTGACGTGCGGTATCA
>JBEDUS010000036.1:0-3616 GCA_040414975.1 Candidatus Udaeobacter sp. | reverse complement strand
TCCTTCATTATGACGAGAAAGTTCTTGGCGGGGTCTTCGATCAGCTTGATGTTTTCCAAGGGATTGCCATCGACAAGCAGCAGGTCAGCCAACGCGCCTTCTTCGACGACGCCCAACTTGCCGGCGTAGGGACTGCGCAGGCCAGAGAGGGCGAGCAGTTGCACGTTGTCGCCGGTGGCCATCTTGAGAACCTCAGCCGGCGCGTACCAGCGGACCAGCGACGCAAGCATCGCTCCCTGGCGCTGCGCCATTTGCTGCGAGAATACGATGTCAGTGCCGAAGGCCGTCTTGAGTTTGTACTTCTTTGCAAAGTTATACACCTTGTCGGTACCAGCGTACAGTTGCTGAGCCTTGTTCCGTTCTTCTGAGCCCGGCGGAAACCCGATGGCCAAGTCTTCGGAAAACGGCTGAGTGCTAAGCCAGATGCCCTTGTCTGCCATGAGCCGCGCTGTCGCTTCGTCCATCAGATGGCCGTGCTCGATACACTTAACACCAGCGGCGATCGACCGCTGGATGGCGGCTGGCGTGTAGGCATGCGCGGCAACGTAAGTTCCCCAGTTCTCCGCAGCCTCAACCGCAGCGCGAAGTTCCTCCGAGGTAAAGGTGGACACGTCAAGTGGACTGTGGGGTGACGCCCCACCGCCGCCCGCCGTCAACTTAATCTGGCTGGCGCCAAACATGAGCTGTTCGCGCACGCGCATACGGACTTCATCTGGGCTGTCTGCAATCATGCTGACGCCGATTTGCTCCGTGCGAGTCAGCGGGCCGCCAATGGTTCTCGGCAGTTCGAACCGGTAACGAAAATCGCCGTGACCGCCTGTCGTCGCAATCATGGCACCGGACGGGAAAATGCGCGGACCTGTTACAACGCCCTCGTCGATTGCTTGCTTGAGGCCGAACACGGGACCGCCCACGTCCCGAATGGTGGTGAAGCCTCGCATCAGGGTGTCTGTGGCCTCGGCGCCGGCCACCAGATTGATGTAACCGATGTCCGCCGTGAGAAACTGCGCGGGCGTCGGCCGCACCAGCATTGCATGCCAGTGCATGTCAATCAGCCCGGGCATCAGCGTGCGACCACCGCCGTCAATGATTACCGTGTCGGCTTTCCGATCGACAGGCAGGGGTGTGGTTGAGATTTTTTCGATCTTGTTCCCGCGCACAAGGAGATGCGACGGCGCGGAGAGGGTAGCGCTTTTCCCGTCGAAGATACGAACGTTCTGGAACAAGGTGACTGGTTCGGACACAGGATTTTGTGCCGCCAAAGATAGCGACCAAGAGAGCGCAAGAGCGATGAGTGTGAGGTTGGTTTTTGTTTTCATAGGAGCGTGTATTCAGTTGTACGCTAGCCGGGCACCAACGGTGTCTGCACTGCAGCGGGATGCGCAGTGATTACTGTAGTAAAGCCCTTTACCGCGAACTCAAAAGGAATAATCGAGCATACTGACGAGGTCTAACGAGAACGAGATAAGCCACGGCAGGGTGTCGTGGCAAACTCGCTGAAGTTATTTCGTGATGGGGACGTTGGCTTCATCGATTGGTTAGATGGATCGATGCTGATCTCTCCGCGTGGCTTTGCGCCGAGGTTTCCATTGCCGTCAAAGAGAGGCCTCGTTTCGTCGAGCTACTTACCGTAAAGGATCGCGTAGGTTTTTGGGAAATGTAGTTTAAGGTACGGTTTCGTGTTTGAAATTGGTGGTTCTGGAGATCGGGCAAAAAATGCCGCGTATCCTTGCCGAAACTCGGGAGACTGCCCAGCGAGCAGCTTGGCGAAAGTGTCATCGCCGGCGACATGAAGAATTACCCAAGTAGTATACCATTCATTCCCTTCGCCGGCTTCTCCGTCCATCTGGAGAGAACTAAGTTGCCCGAATGCTTTTGCATCCCCTTCACTGGCTTGCACTAGAGTCTTATAATAGTTTGCGATGCCATTGTACTTCTTCGCCGAATAGGCAACAACGTCATCGGCGCTCGTTTTGATCCGTTTAGACTGTAACTTTCGCCATTCTTTCATGCAGCTCTCGAAGTTCAGTCTTGCCAGTGGCTCACCCGGCAGGACACGAATTCTGTTACGAGCGATGGTGCCGCTGACTCCCGACTTGAGATACACTTCGCAGTCCTTTTCGTCACATTTTGATGCGATGAATCGTTCACCTGGCTTTATGGTCGAAGTTGCTTCACCGCCGCACTCGGTAGAACCCGACAGCTGGTATTCACCTGGACCTTCGAGCGTCGCCATTACCGTCTCTTGCGACCACGCCCTGGCCGGATTAAACAACACCAGCGCGGTGATCGAGACAAAAAGTGATCTGAGAATTTGTTTCACGACTTTGGGTCCGCGTGTTAGTCATCTAACGAGAAAGCGATAAGCCACGGCAGGGCGTCGTGGCAAAAATGCTGAACGCATTTTGTAATGGGGGCGTTGGCTTCATCGATTGGTTAGACGCTCGCATGTGACTCGCGACGAGCATGGCGAAATCGCCGGATGCGCTGCGCGACCCAATGTAAAAACGACGCATATACAAGCGAGACAGGGAATGCCAGCACAAATGAGAGAACTGTGAACGCGAGAATGTCACTAAGCGATCCAACGTCGCTGGAGAATCCACCAAATTTCTGTGCGATAAGAAAGTGGGGAAGAAACACTGTAATCAGAACCCACGTCGCAACAGTGTTGAGTGGTGACGGAGCCCAACCCAAAACAACGACGACGAGAAAGGCCACGTGTATCCATACGCCTAATCTTATGTTCCGGGAAACCCAGTTCATGCGTCTAACGAGAATTATACGTCAATTTGTCGTATATTTCTGCCTCCATAGAGGGAAGTTTGCCGGAAAACACGGCAAGTTGGAAGCCCGATTATGATGCCTGAACGCAGCGGCGGCGGCAGTCGGAACGCGATTGGTTAGCTCAACTCGTTACAGCCGGGCGACTGCTCAACCACAAGTTTCGTCGGTAAGGGATAGAGAAGCGCAACCGAACCGTCCTCGCGTTTGGGATTGCTGTTGCGACAGTCAAGGGAACAGCAGCCGCACAGATATGCACACGCGAGCAGAACAACGAGCTCACGAAATAGAGGCTTCATCTCCATACAGAGAAGTCTGCCGGAAAACACTGCAAGTTGGCAAGTCAGTTCATGGCTCTTTGAAATCGCCCGCGTGCGCGTGCGTTCCCCGATCACATTTACGAAATCTTCCTGCAGTCCCCAATTTAGTGAGAGAGCGCCCCATGAGGTGCGTCACGGCTCTGGCGGGGGTAGGCCAGGCTCGAGGATCTGCGCTCGCGGAAAAATGCTTTTTATGGCCGCGTCTCGCGCGCATAGGCGATTAGCGAAAGACCCCGCTAGCGGCGGATTCAAACAGTGAGCGCCGTCGAAATCCAGCAAAAACCAAATCAGCGGACACCGTCGAACATTGCTGGAAATCAGCGAGCTTGTTGTGACTTCTGTTGTGACTCAGCCACTTTTCAGGCTGTTTTCCGGCGTTTTTACCTATGAAAAGAGGCGGGGGCGGGAATCGAACCCGCGAATAGCGGTTTTGCAGACCGCGACCTTACCACTTGGCTACCCCGCCGATCTGAGAAGATGCAAACTATCTCGGGCTGCAGCGTCGGTGTCAA